>CALVJF010000005.1 GCA_944331885.1 uncultured Bacilli bacterium | reverse complement strand
TCAAGAGTAGATAATGAATAAAGCCTATGAGATGGATTTTGATTATGTTAATTATCATAAAGGTATATCTATAGGTTGTTTTACTAGTCAAATATTTGCTATTTATTATCTTAATGATTTAGATCATTATATTAAAGAAAAACTAAAAATCAAGCATTACATTAGGTATATGGATGACTTTATTTTAATACATAGTGATAAAGAATATTTAAAAGAATGTTTAATAAAAATTAAAAAATTTTTAATTAAATATAAATTAAATTTAAATAATAAAACTATGATTAGTAAGAATAGAAGAAGAATTTATAAAAAAATTGAGAAAATTAAAAACAAAAGATTATTCTCAATATTTAAAAGTATTAGCAAGTTATCAAGGTTTCTTTAAAAATCAGAAATATTAACATATTTACAAAAGTGTGATAATTTTGCTAAAAAACTATGTAAAAGTGTGATAAAACAAGTAAAAATATCTACAAAAGTGTGATTATAACTTAAAATTTTTATATTAAATTATAACAAAATAGAGAAATTATACATATAATATATATAAAAAATAAAGTCAAAGTATAGAAAAATAATTGACAATTTACATAATTAATGATATTTTTAAACTGAAAGAGAGTGATTTTATGACTGATTTAACTACTTCTATTAATGTTAAAATTGATAAAAAAGATAAAGAATTAGCAACAGAAATACTTGATAAATTAGGTGTAAGTATGAGTGGCTTAATAAATATGACTATCAAACAATTAATAATGCGTGGAAGCATTCCTTTTGAAGTAGCAATTCCTAAAGAAGAATACGATTTATCACGTTATTTTACAAATGAAGAATTAACCAAAACTGCAAAAGAATTAGCATATATAGAAAAACATCCTCAAGAATATAAAAGTTATAATAATGTTAAATCGTTAAAAGAGGCATTATTATCTGATGAGTAATTACAATATAAAATATTCCAAAGAATTTAAAAAATCATTTAAAAAATTGATTAAACAGGGAAAGAATATTGATAAACTACTTGATGTTGTAGAAATGCTTTCAAGAAAAGAACAATTAGATCCTAAATATAAAGACCATGCTCTATATAGTGATAAAAGGTTTAAAGGTTGCAGAGATTGCCATATTGAACCAGATTGGCTACTTATTTACAAATATTTGGATAATGAATTAATATTATTGTTGGTAAATACTGGTAGCCATAGTGAAGTATTATAAAATTAATCATATTTTTTAATTATGTAATATAGAATATATACAAGTTATAGAAAATTAATGAATCCAAGTATTAATAGAAGTATTTATTATGGAATAATCACATTCATAATATGAAATTGAAATATAAGAGAAACGTCCATATATGGGCGTTTTAAAGTGAATAAATAATTTGAAATTTAAATAAAAATAATTAGAAAATAAAATATATTAGAAATTTTTCCGCGCCAAAAACAAAAAAACTATAGAATTTTAAAAAATGTAAAACTATATTCAGCTTTTTAATATTGAAACTGGAATTTACTTTTTTAATTCACGTAAGAACGAAACAACAAAAAACTATAAAAAATCCCTTGATTTTCATATAATTTATTGCTATAATCATATTCGTATGACTGCCGAGATGTGTGAGGTTGCTGATACACTAGGATTTGTTGTTCAAATTAATTGGAATATCAGGGAATTCATTACGGAGCAAGTCTATACTAGATATAGGCGAAAGGAGGACATGGAAAATGTCAAATAACAAGGTTCGTATTAACCTAAAAGCTTACGATCATCGTGTTGTTGATCTAGCTGCTGGGAAAATCGTAGACACTGTTAAAAGAACTGGGGGCATCGTATCTGGACCAATTCCTCTTCCTACTGAAGTTGAAAAATTTACAGTATTAAGAGCGGTTCATAAGTACAAAGATTCAAGAGAACAATTTGAAATGCGTACTCATAAAAGATTAATCGATATTAAAAACCCAAGTAAAGAAACTATTGATGCATTAGCACACTTAGATTTACCAAGCGGTGTAGACATCAATATCAAATAATTATTAATGGAGGTAAAAAATGAAAGGAATCTTAGGTCGTAAAATTGGTATGACTCAAGTTTTTACTAAAGAAGGTAAATTAATTCCTGTTACTGTAGTAGAAGTTGAGCCAAATGTTGTAACTCAAGTTAAAACAGCTGAAACTGATGGTTATAACGCAATCCAATTAGGCGTATTCGACAAAAAAGAAAAAAACGCTACAAAAGCAAGTATTGGCCATGCTAAAAAAGCTAATACAAACCCTAAGCGCTTCTTAAAAGAAATCAGAGATGTTGACGCAACTTATTCTCTAGGTGACAAAGTAAGCGCTGATATCTTTGAAGTTGGTGAAATTGTTGACGTAACAGGCACTAACAAAGGTAAAGGAACACAAGGTGTTATCAAACGTCATAATCAATCTCGTGGGCCTATGGCTCATGGTTCTCGTTATCATAGAGGACCTGGTTCAATGGGAACAATGAGACCAATGCGTGTATTAAAAGGTAAGAAATTACCAGGACACATGGGAGTTGAAACAACAACTATCCAAAATCTTGAAATTATTGAAGTAAACGCTGCTGAAAATTACATTTTAGTAAGTGGAAATATTCCAGGTGCAAAAAAATCTTTAGTTTTAATTAAATCTGCTGTTAAAAATAGTAGAAAAGCTAATCCAAAAGAATTAGTTAGTTATGAAACAGTAATTGATGAAGTAGAAGAACCTACAGAAGAAGTTGCTGCAACAGAAACTGAAGAAAACCAAGAGGAAAGTAATTAATTACTGAAGAAAGGTGATTCTTTATGGCAAAAGTAAAAGTTTTAAACATTAAAGGCGAAGAACTAAAAGATTTAACATTAAACAAAGATGTATGGAATATTGAAGTAAATGACATTGTTTTGAAAAAAGCAATCGATTTACAATTAGCAGCAACTAGACAAGGAACTCATAAAACAAAAACTCGCTCTGAAGTTTCAGGCGGTGGTAGAAAGCCTTGGAAACAAAAAGGAACTGGTAGAGCTCGTCAAGGATCTATCCGTGCTACACAATGGCGTGGTGGTGGTATTGCCTTTGGCGTAACACCAAGAGACTATGGTTTCAAGATGAACAAAAAAGAAAGAGTTTTAGCTCTTAAGAGTGCTTTAACTCATAAAGTAAATGATAAAGAATTAGTTGTTTTAGATAACATTACTTTAGAAAATCTAAAAACTAAAGATTTAAAAGCTATCATGACAACATTAAAATTAACAGGTAAAGTTTTATTCGTTACAAAAGAAGATAATGAAAACTTATACATGGCTTCAAGAAATTTAGGATATGCTTACGCAATATTAGCTGATGAAATCAATGTTTATGACATTGTTAATGCTGATGTTCTAGTTTGTGATGAAGCAGCTGTTAAACAAATCGAGGAGGTGCTTAAATAATGAAAAATTATACTGATATTATTATTGCACCAGTTGTAACTGAAAAATCTGCTTATGCAGCAGAAAAAAATGTTTACACATTCAAAGTAGCAAAAAGTGCTAATAAAATAGAAATTAAAAAAGCTATCGAAGCAGCATTTGGCGTTAAAGTAGAAAAAGTTAATACTTTAAATACTAAAGCTAAAGACAAAAGAGTAGGAAAATATACTGGTAAGACAAAAACTTACAAAAAAGCAATTGTTACTCTAAAAGATGGCGAAAAGATAGAATTATAGGATAGGAGTGAGATTATATGGCAATTAAAAAATATAAACCAACAACTAATGGCCGTCGTGGTATGACTACTTTAGCAAACACAGAAATCACAACTTCTACTCCTGAAAAGTCACTACTTGTTTCAAAAAGTAAAAGTGGTGGTCGCAATAATCAAGGTAGAATGACTGTAAGACACATCGGTGGCGGCGCAAAAAGAAAATATAGAATAATTGATTTTAAAAGAAATAAATTTAATGTTTCAGGCCGTGTAGCAAGCATTGAATACGATCCAAATCGTAATGCAAACATTGCTTTAATCAACTACTTAGATGGTGAAAAAAGATATATTATTGCACCAAAAGGTTTAGAAGTAGGAATGATTATTGAAAATGGACCAGAAGCAGATATCAAAGTAGGTAATGCTTTACCACTTGCTAACATTCCTGTAGGTACAGTAATTCATTGTATTGAATTAAAACCAGGAAAAGGAGCAGAAATTGCTCGTAGTGCTGGAGCTAGTGCTCAAATTCTTGGCCGTGAAGGTAAATATGTAATGGTAAGATTACAATCTGGCGAAACAAGAATGATTTTAGGAACTTGCTTAGCAACTATTGGTGTAGTTGGTAACGAAGACTACGAATTAGTAAATTTAGGAAAAGCTGGACGTAAACGTCATTTAGGAATCAGACCAACAAACCGTGGTTCTGTAATGAATCCTAATGATCACCCACATGGTGGTGGTGAAGGACGTGCTCCAATTGGACGTAAAGGACCAGTTACTCCTTGGGGTAAACCTGCACTTGGATTAAAAACTCGTAAAAATAAGAAAGCGTCTGACAAGCTAATCGTTAGCCGTAAAAAGAAAAAGTAGGAGGAAAAAGTAAATGGCAAGAAGTTTAAAAAAGGGACCTTATGTATTCGATAGATTACTTAAAAAGGTTCAAGAATTAAATAAAAATAATAAAAAAGAAGTTATTAAAACTTGGTCTCGTCGTTCAACAATCTATCCTGATTTTATCGGCCATACAATAGCTGTTCACAACGGAAAAGAATTTATCCCAGTATATATTACTGAAGATATGGTTGGACACAAGCTTGGTGAATTTGCATTAACTCGTAAATTCGGCGGACATGCTGGACAAAAGTAGGAAGGGAGAAATAAGTAGATGGAAACATATGCAATACATAAAAGTGCTATGATCGCTCCTCGTAAAGCAAGAATGACTCTTGATCTTATTAGAGGTAAAGACGTTCAAACTGCACAAGGTATTTTAAGTAATACTAATACTAAAGCTAGCAGACTTATTAGTAAAGTATTAAATTCTGCTATTGCTAATGCTGTTAATAATAACGGTGCAAAAGAAGAAGAACTTGTTATCTCTGAATGCTACATTAATCCAGGCCCAGTTTATAAAAGAATTAAATTCGGAAGTAGAACAAAAGTTGATAGAAGAGATAAAAGAACAAGTCATATTACTGTTAAAGTAACTGACAATAAGGAGGCAAAATAGATGGGACAAAAAGTAAATCCAATTAGTTTAAGAATTGGCGTTAATAAAGATTGGGAATCTAAATGGTTTGCATCAAATAAAGATTTTGGTACTCTTTTAAATAAAGATATTAAAATTCGTAAATTTATTGCTAAAAATCTAAAAGATGCAGCTATTGCCTCAGTTGTTATTGAAAGAAATAATAAAAAGACAGAAGTAAAAATCTTAACTGCTAAACCAGGTATCATTATTGGCCGTGGCGGTGAAGATATTGATAAATTAAGAAAAGCTTTAATTAAATTAGTAGATGAAGATATTTATGTATCAATCGTTGAAGTAAAAAATCCAGATTTAAATGCTAAATTAGTTGCTGAAAACATTGCTGCTCAAATAGCTGCTCGCGCACCATTCAGAAGTGCTCAAAAGAGAGCTATTAGAAATACAATGAAAGCAGGAGCTAAAGGAATTAAAACTGCTGTATCAGGTCGTTTAGGTGGTGCTGAAATGGCTCGTACTGAAGGATATACAGAAGGAACTGTTCCACTACATACTTTAAGAGCAGACATTGATTATGCTCATGCCGAAGCTGATACAACATACGGAAAAATCGGTGTTAAAGTTTGGATTTATAAAGGAGAAATTCTTCCTACTAAAAAAGCAGTGAAGGGAGAGACAAAAAATGTTAATTCCAAAAAGAACTAAATATCGTAAACCACATCGTATTTCATACGAAGGACACGCTAGAGGTAATACAGAATTACACTTTGGCGAATATGGTTTACAAGCTAAAGAAGGAGCATGGATTTCTGCTCGTCAAATTGAAGCTGCTCGTATTGCTATGACACGTTACATGAAACGTGGTGGAAAAGTTTGGATTAACATATTCCCACATTTAGCAAGAACTAAAAAACCTCTTGAAACTCGTCAAGGTAAAGGTAAAGGTAACGTAGAAGAATGGGTAGCAGTAGTTAAAGAAGGTAAAATCATGTTTGAAATTGGTGGCGTAAGTGAAGAAATTGCAAGAGAAGCACTTCGTCTAGCTTCACATAAATTACCTGTTAAAACTAAATTTGTAAAAAAAGAACAAGGTGGTGAATCTAATGAAGGTTAATGAATTAAGAAAACTTTCAAGTGAAGAACTTACAAGTAAAATCACTGAATCTAAAAAAGAATTATTTGAACTAAGATTAAAACAATCTACTGGTTCTTTAGACAAACCTTCTAAGATTCGTGAATTAAGAAAAAATGTTGCAAGAATGAAAACAATATTACGTGAAAGAGAACTAGAAAATGGAGGCGAACAATAATGGCAGAAACTAAAAGACAAGAATTAGTTGGAAAAGTAGTAAGTGCTAAAAATGATAAAACTATTACTGTTTTAGTTGAAACACACAAAAAGCATCCACTTTATGGTAAAAGAGTTAAATATTCTAAAAAATATACAGCTCATGATGAATTAAATAAAGCTAAAGAAGGAGATACAGTTCGTATTGCAAGTACAAGACCATTATCTAAAACTAAAAGATATGAGTTAGTAGAAGTACTTGTTGAAGCTGTAATTCTATAAGGAGGTACTAAATTATGATAATGCAAGAAACAAGATTAAAAGTTGCTGATAATTCAGGACCTCGTGAATTACTAGTTATCCGTGTATTAGGCGGATCAAAAGTAAAAACTGGTAATATTGGAGATATTGTAGTTGGTACTGTTAAAAAATCAATACCAAATAGCAACATTAAAAAAGGCAAAGTAGTTAAAGCCGTAATCGTTAGATCAGTTCAAGGTGTTAGAAGAGCTGATGGCTCATATATTAAATTCGATGACAACGCATGTGTTTTAATCAAAGATGATAAAACACCAATTGGAACAAGAGTATTAGGACCAGTTGCTCGTGAACTTCGTGATAAAGATTTCATGAAAATTGTTTCACTAGCTAACGAAGTTCTATAAGGAGGATCTTATGAAAGTTAAAGTAGGAGACAATGTAAAAGTACTTGCTGGTAAAGACAAAGGCAAGGAAGGGAAAATAATTAAAACTCTTAAGAAAAAAGATAAAGTTGTTGTTGAAGGAATTAATATTATAAAAAAACATATTAAACCAGGAAGACAAAATGAAACTGGTAGTATCCAAGAAATGGAAGCTCCAATTCATGTATCTAACGTTAAAAAAATTGAAAAAACTACAAAAAAATCAGAAAAGAAAGCTAGTTAATGAGGTGAATTTATGAGTAATTTTAAAGAATTATATAACAAAAAAATCGCCGACGCTTTAATGAAAGAATTTAACTATTCATCTAAAATGGAAGTTCCAAAACTAGAAAAAATAGTTATTAACATGGGAGTTGGAGAAGCTGCTCATGATTCTAAATTTATTGAAGCTGCTGTAAAAGATCTAGAATTAATCGCTGGCCAAAAACCAGTTGTAACAAAAGCTCGTAAATCAATTGCTGGCTTTAAATTAAGAGAAGGTCAAACTATTGGAGCTAAGGTTACATTACGTGGCGAAAATATGTATAACTTCATGGAAAAATTAATTAAAGTTGCCTTACCACGTGTAAGAGATTTTAGAGGTATTTCCAAAACCGCCTTTGATGGTAAAGGAAATTATACTTTAGGTATTAAAGAACAATTAATTTTCCCAGAAATAGAATACGATAATGTATTAAAAATTAGAGGTATGGACATTGTGTTCGTAACTACTGCAAAATCAAATGAAGAAGCATTCAAACTATTAAGTGCATTTGGAATGCCTTTTAGAAAGTAGAAAGAGGGTTTATATTTATGGCAAAGACAAGTTTAAAAGTTAAACAACAAAGAACTCCAAAGTTCAAAGTTAGAGAATACACTCGTTGCGAAAGATGTGGACGTCCTCATGGAGTGCTTCGCAAATTCAAATTATGCCGTATTTGCTTTAGAGAATTAGCAAGTAAGGGCGAAATCCCTGGCGTAAAGAAATCAAGTTGGTAGGAAAGGAGGAATTTAGATTATGGTAGGAGATAGAATAGCAGATATGCTTACAAGAATTCGTAATGCTAATCAAATGCGTTATGAAACTGTTGAAGTCTTAGGATCAAAAATGACTTTAGGAATTGCTGAAATTCTTAAACGTGAAGGATATATAGCAGACTTCAATTATGAAAAAAATATTAAAGGCGATAAGTTAACATTAACTCTTAAATATGGAAATAAAAAAGAAAGAGTTATAACTGGTCTTAAAAGAGTTAGTAAATCAGGATTACGTGTCTATGCCCACAGTGATGAAATTCCTCGTGTTTTAAACGGACTTGGAATCGCAATCATTTCAACTTCTAAAGGATTAATGACCGACAAAGAAGCTCGTGAAGCTGGTCTAGGAGGAGAAGTACTTGCCTATATTTGGTAAGGAAATAGATTATGAGTAGAATAGGAAAAAGAGAATTAGTAATTCCTGCTGGAGTTACAGTAACAATCGAAAATAATTTAGTATCTGTTAAAGGACCTAAAGGTGAATTAAAATTAAATACTGATAAACTTATTTCAGTAAAAGAAGTTGAAGGAAAAATCATTACTACAAGAGCTAATGAAACAAAACAAGCAAGACAATTACATGGTACAACTAATGCCCTAATTAAGAATATGATTACTGGCGTTACAGAAGGTTATAGTAAAGGATTAGAGGCAGTTGGTGTAGGATATAAATTTAGCGTTGCTGGAAATAAAATAACTATTAACGCTGGATATTCTCACCCAGTTGAAGTAATTGTTCCATCTGATTTAAAAGCTGAATCAGTAAGCAATACTGAAATTACAATTTCAGGAATTGATAAACAAAAAGTTTCTGAATTTGCGGCAAATGTTCGTAAAATAAGAGAACCTGAACCATATAAAGGTAAGGGAATTCGTTATAAAGGCGAATATGTACGTCGTAAAGAAGGAAAGAAAGCAGCTTAATAAGGTAAGGAGTGTAATAGTATGATAAAGAAAGAATCAAAAAATGTTGTACGTAAAAGAAGACATGCTCGTGTTCGTTCTAAAGTAAGTGGTACAGTAGAATGCCCAAGACTAAATGTTTTCCGTTCAAATAATCAAATTTTTGCGCAAATAATCGACGACGTTAATGGCACTACCTTAGTAAGCTCTTCGTCTGTTGAATTAAAAATTAAAAATGGTGGCAATATCGAAGGCGCAGCCCTAGTAGGTAAAGATATTGCTGAAAAAGCTCAAAAAGCAAAAATCAAAAAAGTAGTTTTCGATAGAGGTGGATACCTTTACCACGGACGTGTTCAAGCTTTAGCTGAAGCAGCACGTGAAAATGGACTAGAATTCTAAGAGGGAGGTAAATTATGCCAAAACAAGAAAAAGACTCTAAGAAAAGCTTGCTTGAAGAAAAAGTTGTTTCAATTGGCCGTGTTACAAAAGTAACAAAAGGTGGACGTCATTTTAGATTTTCAGCTACAGTAGTAGTTGGTAATAGAAAAGGATTGGTTGGTATTGGTACTGGAAAAGCTAACGAAGTACCAGAAGCAATTAAAAAAGCTATTCAAGCAGCAAATAAGAATGTATCAAAAGTTGCCTTAATTGATAATCGTACAATTCCACACGAAGCAACTGGAAAAGTTGGTCGTGCAGCTGTTTTAATTAAACCTGCAGCTGAAGGTCGTGGAGTTATAGCTGGTGGAGCAGCCAGAGCTGTTCTAGAATTAGCCGGCGTTAAAGATATTGTTGCAAAATCACTAGGATCAAATACCAAAATTAATGTTGCTAAAGCTACATTAGAAGCGTTAAAAGTACAAAAAACACCAGCAAAAGTTGCTGCACTTCGTGGTAAGAAAGTTGAGGAGTTGTAATAATGAAATTAGAAAACTTAGCTAAATCACCAGAAGCAAAAGTAAGAAAAAGAGTTGGCCGTGGCCCAGGAAGTGGCATGGGTAAAACATCAACTCGTGGTGAAAAAGGACAAAAAGCTCGTAGTGGAGCAAGTATACCAGCATGGTTCCAAGGTGGACAATCTCCTTTATATAGAAGATTACCAAAAAGAGGATTTAACAATGCTCGTTATACAATTAGATATGCAACAATTAATTTAAGTGATTTAAATAAATACTTCAATGATGGTGAAGTAGTAACACCAGAAGTTTTAAAAGAAAAAGGTATTATCAAAAAACAACTTTCAGGTATCAAAGTCTTAGGAAATGGTGAATTAGAAAAGAAATTAACTATTAAAGCTAATCGCTTCTCTACTAAAGCCGTTTCAAAAATTGAGAGTGCTGGCGGTAAAGCAGAGGTGATTTAGATGTTTAAGACCATTAAACAACTAATGAGCCATTCAAACAAAGATTTAAGAAAAAGAATTTATTTTACGTTAATGTGTTTAGCAATCTTTTGCTTTGGAACAACAATTACAGTTCCATGGGCAAGTGTTTACACAGAAGAATTAGGATTTTTAGAAATTTTTAACCTTATGAGTGGAGGCGGATTAAGACAATTTTCCATCTTCGCTCTTGGAGTTTCCCCATATATTACAGCAAGTATCATAACTCAATTATTACAAATGGATATTATTCCATATTTTAAAGAATTAAAAGAACAAGGTTATACTGGCCGTCAAAAAATAAATAAAATAACTAGATATTTAGGAATTATCTTTGCTTTTGTTCAAGCGTATATATTAACTTATGTATTTCACTCAGGAGCAACTTCATTAGATATTCTTAAAACATCTTTGGTTATGACAGCAGGTACAGCATTAGTTTTGTGGATGGGCGACCAAATCACTAAACATGGTATTGGTAATGGAATTTCCTTAATAATTTTAGCAGGAATTATTCAATCAATGCCAAGTATGTTTGTAACAGCTTTTGAAAGTCTTGTTACATCAGAAACTTTTAGTACTGTGTTAGGATCTGTATTATTTGGAGCATTTATAATTATTTATATTATGATAGTTGTTGGTGTTATTTGGATTCAACTTGCAGAAAGAAGAATTCCAATTCAACATGCTAACAGAACAACTAGTGCTTATGGTGGTCAACAAAATTTCTTACCAATTAAAATAAATTCAGCCGGAGTTATTCCCGTAATTTTTGCATCAACTCTTGTAACGATACCAGTTACAATAGTTCAATTATTTAAAAATCAATCTGCAATAGATTTTGTTAATAAATATATAACATATACATCCTTAACTGGATTTATCTTATATATTGTGTTAATAATTTTCTTTGGATATTTCTATACATTCTTACAAATGAATCCAGAAGAAATGTCTAAAAATTTAAATAAAAGTGGAGCATATATACCAGGTGTTAGACCAGGTACAGATACTTCAAAATATTTAGGAAATGTAATTAGCAAATTAACAGTAGTTGGTTCGCTATTCCTAGTAATAATTGCTGGCTTACCTATTATATTTTCAAACTTTTCAGGACTTCCAAGTAACGTAACAATTGGTGGTACCGGATTGTTAATCGTTGTAGGTGTCGCAATTGAAACATATAAACAAATAGAAAGTAGTTTAGTCAGTCGTAGCCATCGTCGAGGATTAAAACGATGAATATTATCTTTGTTGCTCCTCCTGCAGCTGGTAAAGGAACAATATCTTCTTTACTAGCTAGCAACTATGACTATAAACATATATCTACTGGTGACCTTATTCGTAACGAAATTAAAACCGGTAGTAAGTTAGGTACTGAGCTACAAGAAGTAATAAATAAAGGCGAACTAGTAAGTGATGAATTAATCACAGAAATGCTCAAAAAAGAACTAACAAAAAAAGAAAATCAAAAATTTATTCTTGATGGTTATCCAAGAAATGTTGAGCAAGCTAAAGTATTAACAACTTTATTCACCAAATTAAAAATAAATGATTATATTGTTTTATATTTAGAAGTGGAAAAAGAAATAGCTCAAAAAAGAGCTTTAGGACGAATTGTTTGCCAAAATTGTGGTAGTACATATAACAAATACTTTTCTGAATGTCAACCACAAAAAGAAGGTATTTGTGATAAATGTCAAGGAATTTTAATTAGTCGTACTGATGATAACGAAAAGACTTTTAATAAACGTTTTGATACTTATTTGAAAGTTACGCAACCAGTATTAGATTATTATAAAAAACTTAACAAATTAAAAATTATTGACTCTAATCAAACTGCATTTACAGCTCTAGAATCAATTAAAAGAATCTTAGGTGTTGAAAATGATTAGTATTAAAAATGAACAAGAAATAAAATTAATGAAAGAAGCAGGACGAATAAATTACTTAACACACCAATTGCTAAAAAAGAATATTCGTCCTGGTATTACTACCAAAGAATTAGATCAAATTGCTTACGATTTCATTACAAGTCAAGGATGTACTCCTTCATTTCTTAATTACGAAGGATATCCAGCATCGATTTGTACGTCAATTAATGATGAAGTAGTTCATGGAATTCCTAGCAATCGCAAACTAGTTAATGGTGATATTATTTCAATAGATATTGGTGTTATTTACAAAGGATATCATTCTGATTCCGCTGCTACTTATCCAGTTGGTACTGTAACTAAGGAAAAAGAATACTTAATGGAACATACTAAACAAGCTTTATATGAAGGCTTGAAAGAAGTAAAAGACGGCGCTAAATTGGGCAATGTAAGTTCTAAAATTGAAGAGTATGCCCATCGCCATAAATTAGGTGTAGTTGAAGAACTAGTCGGTCATGGTGTAGGAAAACACCTTCATGAAAAACCTGATATCCCTAATTATGGAAAATATAACACCGGAATTGTATTAAAAGAAGGTATGACCTTAGCAATTGAACCAATGCTTAATCTTGGAACAAAAAGAATATATTTATTAGATGATGATTGGACAATCATTACTCAAGATGGTAAACCATCAGCTCATTTTGAGCATACAGTTTTAGTTACAAAAGAAGGATATATAATTTTAACAGGAGAAGAATCAAATGGCTAAAGATTATAATAAAAATAAAAATTCAAATTCTAAAGAAGAAAAAATAGAAGTTGAAGGAAAAGTAACCGAAGTACTAAAAGGTGGAACCTATTTAGTAGAATTAAATAATGGATTTACTGTGGAAGCCTACGTTTCTGGTAAAATGCGAGTAAATATGATTCGTATTCTACCAGGTGATACAGTAACAATAGAGCTTTCGCCTTATGATTTAACACGTGGGCGCATAACATGGAATAAAAGATAATGGAGGTATATTATGAAAGTAAGACCATCAGTTAAAAAAATTTGTGCAAAATGTAAAATAATTAAAAGAAAAGGTAAAGTAATGGTTATTTGTGAAAACCCAAAACACAAACAAACTCAAGGTTAATAGGAGGTTAATATGGCACGTATTAAAAATATTGAATTACCAAATGAAAAACATACAGTTATAGGATTAACTGCAATTTATGGAATTGGTAGAAATTTAGCTGCAACAATTTGTGATGCTGCTAAAGTTTCTCAAACTAAAAAAATTAAAGATTTAACTAATGATGAAATTACTGCTCTACGTACAGAAATTGATAAATATTTAGTAGAAGGAGAACTTCGTCGTGAAGTTCAAATGAACATTAAAAACAAAATGGAAATAAATAGTTATCAAGGAACTAGACATAAAAAAGGTTTACCAGTTCGTGGTCAAAGAACATCTAGAAATGCTCGTACTAGAAAAGGTAAAGGAAAAGTAGTTGCTAATAAGAAAAAAGTAGGTAAATAATTAGGAGGTTAAATAATGGCTTATAATAGAAGAAAAAGAAAAATTAAAAAGAACATACCTGAAGCACAAGCACATATTCATTCAACATATAACAATACTGTTGTTACAATAACTGACAAAGATGGAAATGTAATTAGCTGGGCTTCAGCTGGAACTATTGGCTACAAAGGTTCAAAAAAGAAAACACCATTTGCTGCTGGTATGAGTTCAGAAGCTGCAGCTAAAGCTGCAATGGATAACGGCGTTAAAAAAGTTGAAGTTTATGTTAAAGGATTAGGTTCAGGACGTGAAAATGCAATTCGTTCATTACAAACTGCCGGATTAGAAATTACTTCTATCACAGATGTTACTCCAGTGCCACATAATGGATGCCGTCCACCAAAACGCCCAAGAAATTAGTTGAGAGGGGAATTAATTATGAGTGAAAAACATTTTACTACACCTTTTGAAACACCAAAAATGAAAATTACTGAATACAATGAAAATAATAATTATGGTCGTTTTGAAATTGACCAATTAGAAAGAGGATTCGGAACTACTATTGGTAACGCTTTAAGACGAGTAATGCTATCAAGTCTTGAAGGAAGTGCAATTACATCTGTTAAAATAGATGGCGTAATGCATGAATTTCAAAAAATAGATGGGGTTGTTGAAGATGTTACAAGTATAGTTCTAGCATTAAAAAGTGTTGTAATTATTAATCACACTAATGATACTAAAACTTTAAGATTAAATGTTAGTAAAGAAGGTCCAGTAACAGCTGGTGATATCGAAAAAGATGCCGACATTGAAATCGTTAATCCAGATTTAGTTATAGCTACTCTCGTTAAAGGTGGTAAATTAGAAATGGAAATGACTGTTGGCAATGGTCGTGGTTATGTTGATTCTAAAACCAATCAAGCATTACTTGGCGAAAAGAAAGTTGGCGTAATTGCTATTGACTCACTTTATTCACCAATTGAAAGAGTAAGTTATGAAGTAGAAGCTGCTCGTGTAGGTCAAAATGAAAATTATGATAAATTAATTATAGATGTTTATACAAATGGATCAATAACTCCAGAAAAAGCAATGGCATTAGCAAGCGAAATTTTAATTAAGCATTTTGAACCAATTGCCAATCTTAGTGAGATAAGTAAAATGCCAGGCATTATGAGTGAAAAAAAGACTGACAATATTACTAAAACTTTAGAAACACCAATAGAAGAAATAGAATTTTCAGTTCGTGCCTACAATTGTTTAAAAAGAGCAGGTATTCACACTATCCAAGATCTAATTTCTAAGAAAGAAGTAGAAGTAACTAAAATACGTAATTTAGGTAAAAAATCTTTAAAAGAAGTATTAGATAAAGTAAAAGAAATGGGACTTAAGTTCCGCGATTAACATAAGGAGGTATAAATATGTCATATAGAAAACTAAATAGAGAATCACGTATCCGTAGAAGCATTCTTGCTAGCTTAACTAAAGAAGTTATTATGAATGAATCTATAGTAACTACTGAAGCAAGAGCTAAAGAAGTTAGAAAATTCGTTGAAAAAATGATTACTTATGGTAAAAGAGGAACTTTAGTTTCAAGAAGAAAAGCATTAGCATTCCTTCATAATGATAACGAAGTAGTAAAAAAAGTTTTCAATGATTTAGCTAAAAGATATGAAACAAGAAATGGTGGATATACTCGTATCATCAAAATTAAAGAAAGAATTGGCGATGATGCATTAACAGTTAAATTAGAACTAGTAAAATAGTTCTTTTTTATTTTCTACAAAATTATTGCATTTAAGTAGTAATTATGTTATCATTTATATAGTTTAAGATAAGGGGTGTCCGTATGAGCACAAATAATCAAAAGAAAATAAGTAGTTTAATTGATCAATTAGTGAAAATGTCTGGAGTTAAAGATGATATTTCTACTATTGATATTGAAAGAGAAGGAGTAGAAGAAGAACTAAGTCAAGCGCGCGCCAGCTTAGATTCTTTAAAAACTCTAATTTCACCAGAAAGATATTATAACGCCAATGAAGCTATAGTAAATAATGCAATTGAAAGCAGTTTAATGCGTCGTAATAGTGCTCTTGAAGTAGAAATTAAATCTAAAAAAGCCAAAATTGAAGAAATTAGAAAAAGTTTATCAGAATTAGAGGTAAAAGCTTCTGAAAACCAAGAAAATTTATCTCGCTCTATGAAGTGTATAGATGCCTTGAGCGCTAGAATTAATGAAAGTGATAGTTTAGATACTGACACTTTAGCACATTATGAATCTATGATAAGTAAAACTAAAGGTAGTTTAGTTGTTTTTGAAGGCGAAGACGAAAAAATTCAAGAACAAATGGCTAAACTAAGAGCAGAAATAGATCAAATAGAAAATGAAATAAGAAGTTTACAAGCTATTATTGATACTAATAATAGCTATCTATCTTCAGCAAAGAATTCTACACTAGAAAGTGATGGCCAAGGGATAGCTTTAAAAGAACGTGATGAAAAAGAAGTAAAATTACTTGAAGAAAAAATTGCTAATTTAGAAGCAAAAAGAATTGAACTATTAGAAAACCCTGTAATATTAGCAGCTAAAGCCAAAGCAGCGCTTCAAGAAGAGACAGATGTTACCACTTTAATTGGCATTGTTCGTAAATTAGTTGAAAATGTATCTCGTAAAGAATTTATGAATGTTCCTTATGATGAAAAATTTGAGGAAGAAATGCAAGCTAAACTTCAAAGTGCTGAAGAAGAAAGAAATTCCTTTGCTGCAGAAATAGAAGGAAAAGTATATAAATCTGATAATACAGAATTAGATTTAAGAAGAAAATCATTTCTTGAAGATCGTATTAAATTTTATCAAGAATCAATTGCTACAATCAGAGACATTATCAATCAAATTGACACAAAAGGTGGCTTAAATAATAGTTCAGAAGTAGAAGCAATCGAATCTGCTATTGCCGATATGCAAAAAACATTAAGTAGCTATAGTGATATAGAAACAACTACAACTTTAAGGAAATCTGAAATAATAGCTGCAACTAATAAAAAGGAACAACAAATTGAAGAAGCTAAAGATTTAGTAGCAGCATATCAATCGGATGTAATTGCTGATGTTAATTTAGCTGCTCAATTTGAAACTCAAACAATATCTAATTTAGAATTAGCTATTGCCAATGCTCGTGCTGAATTGAATGCAATTGAAAGTCGTTTAAATTTACAAAAAAATGCTCCAGAAGATTTTGTTGCAAAAGCTATAGATGAAGCAAGACTCAAAGAATTAGCTGCAACTGTAATTGCTATAAAATATCGTAATAAATTTAAAGAATCTCCAAGTCAAATACTTGAAGAAATAGAAGCAATTTTAGGAACAACTTTAGAGCCTATAAGTGTTACAGAATTACCAGCAGAAGAGAAAGAAGCAACTTTATCTTTTGAAGACTTAGCCACAAATACTGGATTAGATACTTCTAAAAGTGACGAATTAGAAAAAACTTTAGGTGAAGGAAACCTCAAAGTAGATCATATTTTAGATTTAGCTAAGGACTATCAACCAAGCACTGAAGAAATTAAAAAAGAACCAGAAATAACTTTTGAACCTATAGATATAAGCCAAACAAATTTTGAGCCAATTACACCAATAGAACTAGACTCGTATGTACCTTCTTCAAATACCGAAGCATCAAAAGTTGATTTTAGCACAGATGAAGAACCAACTAGAGGCCATAAAGTTATTGATATGACTCCTATAGAAATCGAAGAACCAAAAATGGATAATTCTCAAGCAAAAGAAGAAGTACCTGTTGTAAAAGAACAATCTACGAATCCTTTTGCAAGTAATGATGAAAGTCATTTATTTGACTTTAACGGTGATTTATTAAAAGATGAAAATCCCGAATTAGATAATATAATTGATTTTAATCAAGCAGTTAACGAAATCAATACTTTAGGTTTAGGAAGGACTGCTTAATTATGGGGTTAAAAGTAAATACAATTATAAGTTTAGAAAATGAAGAAAAATATGTAATTCTAAATGAGACAATGTATGGCGGTGTAAAATATTTCTTAGCAATGGGTGTTGATGAAAAAAAAGATGTAATACCAAGTAACGTTGCAATTTTAGAAGAAATAATCGAAGGTCAAGATATCTTTGTTGACAGAGTTACAGATCCAGAGTTAATAGTTATTTTAACTAGAATATTAAAATCACAAATGTAAAAGAGTAAAAATACTCTTTTTTAATTGAATAAAAATAAAATAAATTGTATAATTAATTAGGAGGTATTTAATTATGGAATTAAAAGGAAGTAAAACTGAAGCTAATTTATTAGCTGCATTCGCTGGCGAATCACAAGCCAGAAATAAATATACATACTATGCATCTCAAGCTAGAAAAGACGGCTATGAACAAATAGCAGCAATTTTTGAAGAAACTGCTAATAACGAAAAGGAACATGCTAAACTTTGGTTTAAGGAATTGCATGGTGGTCAAGTTCCAACAACTTTAGAAAATTTACAAGATGCTGCAGCAGGTGAAAAATATGAGTGGACAGAAATGTACAAAGAATTTGCTGAAACAGCAAGAGAAGAAGGATTTGATCATATTGCTTTCTTATTTGAAAGTGTAGCAGCAATCGAAAAAAATCATGAAGAAAGATATATGACTCTAATTGGTAATGTTGAAAACAATTTAGTTTTCCACAGAGGTGAAGAAAAAGTATGGATTTGCCGCAATTGTGGTCATGTATATTATGGAAAAGACGCTCTAAAAGTTTGTCCAGTATGTCAACATCCAGAATCTTTTATGGAACTAAAAGCCGAAAATTATTAAGATAGTTAATAAACTATCTTTTTATATTTGCATTATTTTAAAAATGTGTTAAAATATTCAGTAGTTAAATGTTGATTACGAATTCAGTAGTTATATTAAAAACTAAGCAGAGATTAAATACTATAAGCTGTGAGTATTTAAAGTAAATTTAATATAACGAAATTCACCGTATGAGTTTAATCGCCATAGATGCGTTATTTCTAATTAAGAGAGCTAGATTTCTAGAATTTGGGTGGTACCGCGGCTTAAAGTCGTCCCATGTTTTAGATTTTTTTTAATGGAGGAAAATATATGAAAGAAAAATTAAAAAAGTTAGTTTCAGACGCTATTACCGAAATTAACGCCACAAGTAAAGAAGCAGATTTACTTAATATTAAATCAAAATATTTAGGCAAAAAGAGTGAGCTTAATACTTTAATGTCATCTTTAAAAGATATGTCTAGTAGTGAAAAAAAAGAATATGGAAGCTTATTTAATCAAATTAAAAAAGAATTAGAAGCAAAAATTAATTCTCGTTTAGATGAATTAAATAATCAAGTGAAATTTAATTTTGATAACACACTACCAGCCCATTATAGTAAAGGCTCACTTCATCCAGTAACCATAGTAGCAAAAGAAGTAACAGATATATTGAAAAGAATGGGATTTACTGTTGTTGTAGGGCCAGAAATGGATGATGATTATCATAATTTCGTTGCCTTAAACATTCCTGAAAATCACCCAGCTAGAGATATGCAAGATACTTACTGGCTATCAAATGGCAAGTTACTACGCGGCCATACTTCTACCAATCAAGTACGTGCCATGCAAAATTATGGGGCTCCAATTAGAATTTGTGCTCCAGGACGTTGTTTCCGTAATGAAGATTTAGATGCTTGTCATGAAAATACTTTTTTTCAACTTGAAGGAATGGTTATTGATAAACAAGTATCAATTAATAATTTAATATATGTAATGCGTGAACTTTTAAAAGAAGTATTTAAAACTGATGTTCAAGTTCGTCTACGTCCAGGATTTTTTCCATTTGTTGAACCAGGATTTGAATTAGACTGTAGTTGTTTAATTTGCGGGGGAAAAGGCTGTCCAACATGTAAAAATAGTGGCTGGTTAGAGTTGTGTCCATGTGGAATGATTCATCCAAATGTTCTAAAAGAAGGGGGTATTGACCCTAACGAATACATGGGATTTGCTTTTGGTTTAGGATTAACTAGATTAGCAATGATGAAATATAAAATAAATGATATTAGAGTTCTTAATTCTGGAGATTTAAGAAGACTAAATGAATTTGATATTAAGTAAAGGAGAATTAATATGAAAATTTCATGTAATATATTAAAAAAACATATTAAAAATAGTGACGACATTGACTGGCTAAAAGTATGGGATAAATTTACAATTAGAACTGCCGAAGTAGAAGGAATAGAAATAAAAGGTAAAAATATTGATGGTTTAGTCATAGGTCAAATAACAAAATGCGAAAAGCATCCAGAGTCACGAAAATTGCATATTTTAACAGTTGATATAGGCAAGGAACAATTAACAGTACTTTGCGGTGCACCTAATGTTGCATTAAATCAAAAAGTAGCACTTATCAAAGTTGGTGGTCATATTGGTGATATTACAATTACCAAAAAAGAAATTGCTGGCATTGAATCATGTGGTATGTGTTGTGCAGAAGACGAACTAGGAATATCAGACGATCATCAAGGAATAATGATTTTACCAGATAGTTGGGAAATAGGTAAAGATCTCAAATATTATATACCAGAAATGGATGATATTATTGTTGAAATAGATAATAAATCATTAACTAATCGTCCAGATTTATGGGGTCATTACGGAATAGCTCGTGAAATAGCAGCTATTACTAAACACGAACTAATACCATTAGAACTAACAAAAGTTAATAATAATAAACAAGATTTATCAATTAGCATTAAAGATAGTCAAAAATGTTACCGATATAGTGGAATTAAAATTGGCAATATAGAAAATAATCAAACTCCTCTTTGGATGAAAATATTTTTGTACTATGCCGGAATGCGAAGCATATCTTTAATAGTAGATTTGACAAATTATTTAATGTTAGAACTAGGACAACCAATGCATGCTTTTGATGCTCGAGTAGTCAAAAATATTGAAGTAGGTTGTGCGAAGGACAATGATACATTCAAAACCTTAGATGGAGTTGAACGTAAGTTAACTAAAGATAACCTAATGATTAAAAATGGTAATGAATATTTTGGCATTGCTGGTGTTATGGGTGGTTTAGATAGTGAAATATTATCAGATACCAAAGACTTAGTACTTGAAAGTGCAAATTTTGAGGCATCGAATATTCGTAAAACTGCAACTGCTCTAGGATTAAGAACTGAAGCATCAGCACGTTACGAAAAGTCGCTTGATCCAAATCTTACTATCACTGCTATTGAGAGATTTATTAATTTACTTCAAAAAGAAAATCCTAATTTAGAGATACTTTCTAATTTAACAGATATTTATCCTAATCCATTAAAACCGATAAAAATAAAACTTTATAAACAAACAATTAATAAGTATATGGATAATCCAATTAGTGATGAAACTATTGAAGAAATACTAAAATCTTTACAATTTAAAGTAGTAGCAAAAAAAGAATATTATGAAGTAGAAATACCTACATTTAGAGCAACAAAAGATATTTCAATTGAAGCAGACTTAATTGAAGAAATAGCCCGTATGTATGGTTATGAAAACTTTATAACTGAACCATTAAAATTAGATTTAACCTTTAAAGAGCACGAAAATATATACGATAACGAATATGAAGTAAAAAGATATTTAGCAACAAAATATAATTTAAATGAAGTACATTCTTATATATGGTATAAATCATCATTATTAAAAGAACTTAATATTAACAAAGAAAACGTAAAATTAATAGCTAAAAGCGAAGATAATATATTAAGAGATGACTTAGCATTATCACTGCTAGAAATGGCTAAAAATAACTTTAAATACCAAAATAGTATTAATATATTTGAAATAGGTACAGAAATAAAAAATAATGAAGATTGTCGTAGCTTATCAATTATTTTAGGAAACGAAGAGTCTCAAGTAGAATCAATGTATAATAAAGCTAAAGAAATAGTATATAGTCTATTAAAAGATTTGAAAAATCATGAAGTAACATTTACTAAATCCGAATCATATCAATATTACATATCTGATTATTCGCTAGACATTAATGTAAGCAATACTTCAATTGGTCAAATAAATATTGTTCATCCTAAAGTAGTTAATCAATTATCAAAGAAAAAAGCAATAGTAACGATAAATATTGATTTCAAAAAATATTTAGCTATTCCTACAAATGTTATTGAATATCAAGAAATAAGTAAATATCCAGAAGTTCAACTTGATTACACAATCATTACTGGAAAAGAAAATAAATATTCTGAATTATTTACAATTATCAATGAATTTAAATCAATAATTATAAAAAATTATCAATTAATTGATATATATGAAGATAATTATGAAAAAAAATATAATATTAGATATACTATCGGTGCTAACGATCGAACATTATCTCAAGAAGATTTAGCTGACTTTAAAGAAAAATTTATTAAGCATATAAAAAAGAATGGTTTCGAAATAATCGAATAACCATTCTTTTTTTATGCATTAACTTCTCTTGTTTTTCCTGTAAATGTCCATCCATCTAATGTTTTACTTTTACTCCATGTGTACTTATAAGAAGTAGTAGTAGTTGTTTTTTCAATTATTTTTGTAGTTTGACGTTCAGTTTTAACACAATATTTTTCATCTCTTATAAAGTATCCAGAAGGACAAGTGTAACCAAGTTCAGATCCTTTAACAGTTTTAATACATTTTGTTCCGTTTAAGACCGCATCTTTATCATTACATGTATAAGTAACATTAGGAGCAGTTACCTTATAACATGTTGTATTTTCTCCACTACCAGCTTGTGTATATCCAGAAGGGCAAGTATATTGATATTTATATTCTAATTCAGCACCAGTCTTTTTATAACATTTGCCATTAGAGCCTTCTCGATAACCAGTAGGACAAACTACACGATCTGGCTCACTATTATGAACTTTGTTTGTATATCTATAACATTTACCATCAGCAGAGTTATATTCATAATTAGTAGGGCATATCACAGTACTAGATCCACTAGTAACTTTTGAAGTATATTGATAACAATATCCATCACTTTGTAAAGTACCTACACTACATACCTTAGATCCAGCAGTAGTATTGTAATTAGCATAAGAATAACATTTTGTTCCATTTTTAGTACCAGTACTACATGTATAAGTTACAGGTTTATAATAAGTTACGTAAGTATAATACCAAGAGTATGTATAACAAGTTGTACAAGTTTTTTTATAAACGCTATTAGTTAAAACGCGTTTTTCAGAAGCTGTTTCATATTGACTTACTTTATAAGTATAAGTATTAGTAGCTTTTTGAACCCAACTAGAACTATAACTCTTAGTAGCATCAGTAACCTTTACACAATTAGAACCATTAGGAGAGTATCCAGAAGGACAAGTTTTAGATCCTGAAGTAACTGTTGGAGAAGTTTTCTTATAACATCTACCATCACTAGATTCAGAGTAACCAGAAGGACAAGTAGCAGTAGCTTCAACTCTTGTACCACTAGTAACTTTATAACATGTTGAACCATATTCGGTATAACCAGCAGGACAACTATATGAATCTTCGCCTTCAATTATAGTACCAGCAGTATATAAATAGCAGTAAGAGCCATTGCTTTCATAACCAGCAGGGCAAGTATAATCTGTTCCTACAATAGTTTTTTGCGGAGTAGCATATTCAACTCCACCACCAGAAGATACAGGGATAGCATTAGTAATTATTTCTGTATCTTTTCCGTATTGCATTTCAGCATTGATTCTGTCCACATCTACAATTTTATAACATTCTTTTCCATTCCTTGTATATCCAACAGGACAAGAATAAGTAGTATTACTATTAGTTATAGCCTTTTTAAATTGATATTCGGTAACTTTTTGTACAGGAGTATTAATACTTGGAGTATCATTTACTTCTTTATCAGGTTCTTCCTCTGGAACTTCACATTCACCACTAGGACAAACATCATAACAACCAATTGTATCAAGAATATAATCAGTCTGATCTCCACAAGATAATTGAACTTTTAAAGCATATTCATTTTCACCAGTTTTAGTGACTTGGACAAAACTATTAGTCATGTTACAAGTGTTATTGTCTTTATCAACAAATGGTAAAACTAATTTACTATCTTGCATTTCTTGCAACGTCATTGAAGTAGATTCACCAACATTAATAGGCAATCTATCAACAGTATAATAATTCCTTGCCGCTTCTTTCATTGTTTGAATATTTTCATTAAATATTCTATCGTAAAAAGTATCCAATTGTGGTTTTGGCATCATCCACATCAATAATACCAAGAATAAAATTAGTAGTATTAATTTAATAATAATATCTTTCCAGTTAATACCAACCCTATAATTTCCTTGATCTTCGTACATAATTGCACCTCCTATTAATTATTTAGTTCCAATAACAATTTGTCATCCATATTTTTTTCAATAGATCTACCTAACATATTCAACGGACCATCAACCTCATTTAAATGTTTGATGAAAACGTTATAATCATTAAATGTTGCACCATCATATTCGAAAGAAGGATGTAAATCAAATATTGATTGATTTGCCATCATTATCATTCCATAGAAGAAATTAGCTGTATCACATTCGTCACTATATAGTGGCATTTTGCCATCATCAAAAGCAAATTGTAATGTTGCATCTTTGAACATTGTAGCAGCTACACTTTGAGAAGCACTAGTCGGATTGTTCTTTATTGAATTATTTTGACTTGACACTTCTGATAATATTTGTTGTTGTAAACTTCCATCAATAAAGAATGAACCATAATCTAAATTATAAGTACCAGCATTTGGGTCAGTAGGTAATCCACTAATACCTGCTATTCTTTGTGAAGTTTCACCTTTCATCTCGTAGTTAGCACATAATTGTGAAATTAACATTGCAGCAGTATCCATGTCGCAAGCTTTTTCTACGTGATCATTATCAAGACTCATAAATGAACACCAATAAAGCAATCCTTCAATATCACTAACGGTTATAGCTCTCATACCCATTGTCTTCTCGTCATAGATTTCTAAACTTACACCATTGGTATTTAAAGAATTTATAATTTTATTTGCACGTGTTGTAACTTTAACATCATCATTAGGATTATCATAAACATTAGCATCTATAGAATATCCTTCTTCATCCAAATCTTTTCCATCATCAATATCTTGAGAATAACTTGGAGTAGGATCTGGAATATTATTTTTTGAATCTTTATTGCCAAATAATTTAGATAAAGCTAAAGTTGAAGCAATTGTTCCAGCAAGAATAAGTGCCACTAAAGCTCCAATACCAACTTTTTTTAAGATACCTCGACCTTTTTTGGCTGACTTTTTAGAAGTCTCTGAATTTTCAACACCTTTTACTTTTTTCTTAGAACTAAAGATTTTTAAAAAACTGTCATATGCTTGACGATTTTTCTCGACCCCAAGTATTTTATAAGCGTCTTCAATATCAGCTAGTTTTGATTTGTCATCATCACTTAAAGAATTTAAAATATTTAGACGATTAGGATCTTCAATAAAGATTTCTCCTAAATTTTCATAAAAAGCATCTTTTATAAATTCTGGATTTTCACCTTCATCAATACCTAAAATACCATAAAAATCTTTGCTAGTATCAATGATTTTTCCGTTAATAGTAATTTTTATTTCTGTTTCATCATTTTCATAAGCTAAATCATAGGCAGCCTTTGCTTTAGGATCAGTTAAAATATAATAAGCTTCAAAAATATCTTGAACATCTGAATTAGGATTAGTTGATAATTTTAATGTCTTTTCACGTTTATAAAGTAATTCACCTAATAAATAATAAGCAGCTGACTTAATTTCATCTTCACTTGCTTTAGGTTTAACCCCTAATAAATTGTAAAAATTTCTTTCTAATGTAATTTTAACTCCGTCAATAGTTATAGTAGTAGTTTCGTTAGCATTTGCCATAACAAATTCCCCCTTTATTCGAGTAAAAAACCCGATAAAACTTATCGGGTGTTAGAATAACATAATATATATATAAAGTCAATAACACAAACTCCAAACCCCGATACCAAAATCCTTTTTGGTAATAAAATAATAGCATAAATTATTATTTTTGTCAACTATTTGTTAATATTTATTATAAATTATAGAAAAATATGAGAAATTGTGCTATAATGCAAAGAAATTGGGGCAGTAAAGGCTTCGACAATATATTGTTAAATATGACTGCAAGTGGTTGGCAAACCTAAAATGCACAATTAAAATTAAATGACGAAACTTATAGTTTCACTCCTGCTTTTGTAGCTGCTTAATAGTAGCCGGGAGTACTTTTACTTTTTTTCGCTTATAGGAAAAGATAAAAGTTCATAAATATAAGCTATATTATATTTGATTCCTATGCATTTATAATGAAATAATATAGGATTAGTTAAAGTGTAGGTTTGTTAGAGCCAGCCTTTAACGAAAATACAAATCTAACTAAACTTGTAGAAGTTGTATATTAATGTATATTGGACAGGGGTTCAATTCCCCTCTGCTCCACCAATGCTGGAATAGCTCAGTTGGCAGAGCAATTGACTCGTAATCAATAGGTCGCAGGTTCAATTCCTGCTTTCAGCACCAAAATTAAAGAGATTTATTATAATAAATTAGATAGATTTGCTATTTTAAAATAAAAAAGGATTTGTAAATTAAATTTTATTTAGTACTTAAGTGACTTATATTTTATATTGTAACAAATAAAATAATAATTATTAAAATTTAAATATTTTATCTTTACACTAAATCTAATATATACTCCAAACTAGCCTTAATATTATCATGTTCAACCTCGATACTAATAGTATAGATGCCTTTATGATTTAATAAATCGGTTATATCAGCTTTATAAGCTCCATCATATACTATGTCATTTGTTAAACCAATAAGAGAGCCCCCTTTTATCACTAAATGTGTATAGTTAATATTATTTATTTCTTTCATAATTTCGTGTTCATAATTTGCACAACCAACTTGTAAATTTTTT
>CALVJF010000004.1 GCA_944331885.1 uncultured Bacilli bacterium | reverse complement strand
ATGCCGTTTTAGCTGGCGGAGCAGCTTTAGCAGTAACAACTATTGCAGTTGTAAGAAGTAAAAATAAATTCTACAGAATTTAAAGTAAAATAAATTTTATTTTACTTTTTTAATGCTCTAATTTATTATATACTAAACGTAGGAGGAATTTAGCTATGTATATTAAAAAGGGCGAAAACTATTTTGACGACGAGCCGCTATCGACTTTAAACTTTCTCGGCTATCAAATTCTTTTTTCAATACCTATTTTAGGAATAATAATGCTATTAATCTGTTCTTTTAGTAAAGAAATTAATATTAATCTTCGCAATTTTGCAAGAGCCTATCTTTGCTTTATATTAATAAGTGTAATTACATTTATTATCATAAGGTTAATCTAAAAATAAAACTAGAAATAGTTTTATTTTTTTTGCTCCTTCATATATTTAAATAAGGAGGGGACAAGCAAGTGCAAAATAATGGCTTAAATAATAACGAGGTCGTAGAATCTCGGAAAAAGTATGGTACTAATTCTTTAAATTATCATCATAAAAATACATTTTTAAAATTATTTTTAGAATCCCTAGGAGACCCAATAATTAAAATTCTTCTCATAGCATTAGGAATAAAGTTATTGTTTTTATTCCAGGATTTTGATTGGTATGAAACAATAGGTATTGTAGCATCAATATTAATAGCATCTTTGGTATCGACAATCAGTGAATATGGTTCAGAAGCAGCCTTTTCTCGTCTTCAAGAAGAATCTTCAAAAATAAAAACAAAAGTAAAACGTAATAATGAAATACAAGAAGTATTGATTGATGATGTAGTAGTTGGAGATTTAGTAATATTAACAAGTGGTGATAAAGTCCCTGCTGATGGTAAAATCATAGAAGGAGAGTTGATGGTTGATGAATCATCATTAAATGGCGAAAGCAAAGAATCTGAAAAAAGTTCCACTCATAACTCTCAAATTTATAGAGGAAGTGTCATTTATTCTGGTGAAGCGGTAATGCTTGTAGAACAAGTTGGAGTTAATACCGAATACGGTAAAATTGCCGAAGAGCTTCAAGAAAAACAACCAGATAGTCCGTTAAAACTTCGCCTTCGTGGTTTAGCTGAATTTATTAGCAAAATTGGTTATATTGGGGCCATATTAGTTTCGATATCATATCTATTTAATGTAATATTTATTGCAAATAACTTTGAACATGAGCTGATACTTGCTACTATTACAGATTTTCATACTATGTTTTCTCACGTTTTATATGCACTAACCTTAAGCGTAACAATTATTGTAGTTGCAGTCCCAGAAGGACTACCAATGATGATTACTTTAGTACTATCATCTAATATGAAAAAAATGCTCAAAGACCAAGTTTTAGTACGTAAATTAGTTGGAATTGAAACTTCTGGTAGTCTAAATGTCCTATTAACTGATAAAACAGGAACATTGACTAAAGGACAATTAGAAGTTATAGGATTTATGGATAGTGAATGTAATTATTATCAAAATGAAGAAGAAATTATTAATAAATCCAACATTAATAACATTATACGCGAATCGATTATTTATAATAATTCTGGTAAATATAATTCCAATAACGAAGTAATAGGAGGCAACATAACTGACCAAGCCCTTTTAAAATTTATTACCAATAAAAATGAATTTCTTGCTCCAATTATTCATAAAAAGCCTTTTAATAGTCAAGACAAATATGCCCAAGTTACAATAAAAAAAGAACATGAAATAACTTACATTAAAGGTGCTCCAGAAATAATTATTAATAAATGTACAAAAATGTTATTAAATACTGGAGAAATTAAATACCAAATTAATCATGAAAAACTAATTCAAGAATTAAAAAAAGCTACTAGCAAAGGTATAAGAGTAATAGCGTTAGCTTATACAAATTATTCATCATTAAAACAAGGGCTAACTTTTATCGGCTTTATACTAATTAGAGATGAGCTACGTCCAGAAACAATTCCGGGAATTAAAACTATAACTGAAGCTGGTATAAGAACTATAATGATAACTGGAGATGATTTAGACACAGCCATTGCTATTGCTAAAGAAGCAAATATTATCAACTCATCCAAAGATATTGCTATCACCCATAAAGAATTAGAGCAACTAAATGACGAACAAATTTTAAAAATATATCCCAATTTAAAAGTAATTGCTAGAAGTTTACCTTCTGACAAAAGCCGTTTAGTAAAAATTCTACAAAAAAATAATTTAATAGTTGGGATGACCGGTGACGGTGTAAATGATGCTCCTGCTTTAAAAAAAGCTGATGTTGGTTTTGCTATGGGCAGTGGCACCGAAGTAAGTAAGGAAGCAGCTGACATTGTTATTCTTGATGATAATATTTTATCAATAAGTAATGCAATTCTTTATGGAAGAACAATTTTTAAAAGTATTAGAAAATTTATTATTTTTCAATTAACTGTAAATATGTGTGCATTAGTTTTATCAATTGTTGGGCCATTTATTGGGGTTAATACGCCAGTTACAATTATTCAAATGCTATGGATAAATATGATTATGGACACTTTTGCGGGCATAGCTTTTTCTTTTGAGCCAGCTTTAAAAGAATATATGCAAGAACCACCTAAATCCAAAGACGAGCCGATCATCAATTCTTATATGTATGGTGAAATATTTTTTACTGGTTTATATTCAGCTATATTATGTATCTTGTTCCTTAAATTACCCATATTTAAACACTTAATACGCACTGGTAATAACTATCAATATTTAATGACTGCCTATTTTGCATTATTTATTTTCATGGGCTTGTTTAATGCCTTTAATGCCCGTACAGAGCGCTTAAATTTATTAGCCCATATCAAACAAAATAAAGTCTTTTTAACAATTATAATATTTATTGTATCTGTTCAAACATACTTAATATATTTTGGTGGCGATTTATTCCGAACATATGGTCTTACTATTAAAGAATTAATTTTAGTTTTAATTTTAGCAATATCTGTAATACCATTTGATTGGATTCGTAAAATATATATTCGTAAAAATCGTTTAGTCAGTCGGACCTAGGCAACTACCCACAACCTCTTAGACTAAAAACATAGTATAGTTTAGGAGGTTATTTATGTTATTTGATGATTTTACACAAGGAATTTTTGGTATTGAAATGCGCCAAGATTTATATAATCCTCAAGAAGGATTAGAACACGGTAATTTATTCCCAGAATTATATAAACCATATAAAAATTATAATTTATTAAAAATATTACCCAAAAATGAAAAAGAAAAACTATTATTAGAAATATATGCTTATGATTTTGCCATTAATGATTTATCATTATATTTAGATGTTTATCCTCAAGATCAAAAAAAATATTTATTATTCAAAGAGTATAGTTTAGAATACGAAAAACTAAAAAAAACTTATGAACGTCATTATGGACCACTATCATTAACTGATGTCTACGCAATGAATTATGTTTGGTATAAAAATCCATGGCCATGGGAATCTGGGGAGGCAATTTATGTATAAGTATGAAAAAAAATTAAACTATCCAATTAATATTAAAAATAAAGATTTAAAAATGGCTAAATACATAATTACTCAACTAGGTGGTGCTAATGGTGAATTAGGAGCAGCACTACGTTACTTTTGTCAAAAATTCTCTATGCCTGATGAAAAAGGTAAAGCACTTTTAAACGATATTGCTTGTGAAGAATTAGGACATGTTGAAATGATTGCAACAATGTTTCGTCAGTTAATTAAAGGTGCATCCCTAGAAGAATTAAAAGAAAATGGTTTAGATAGTTACTACGCAGATCATGCTAAAGGAGTATATCCAATAGATGCATCTGGAGTACCATTTTCCGTTATGTATTTTGCTAGTACTGGGGATGTATTAGCTGACTTGTCAGAAGATATGGCTGCTGAGCAAAAAGCTCGTGCAATTTATGAAAATCTTATTGAATTAGCTACAACTGAAGATATTATTGGGCCATTATTATTTTTACGTCAAAGAGAAATAGTTCATTTTCAACGTTTTAAAGAATTATATGAATATTATGAAAAAATACTAAAAAATAATTAGTATTTTTTCATTTATTTAAAATTTACTTTCGAATTTAAATGTGTTAAAATACATATAGAAAGGATAGTCATATATGAAAAAAGAAAATAAAGCAGTAGAGAAGAAAATAAATTCTAAAAACTATGTTGTAGTAGCAGTAATATTTTTAATTTTGATTTTAGGAAGCCTTTATTTATATAAATGGTATGATGTTTATACTGAAGAGCAAGTTTCTACAAGTTATCTTATGAAAACTAAAACTTTAGTATATGAAGTCAAAGATTTATCAGAAATTGAAGCAGTATTTAGTGAAACACCTAACGAATACTTTGTTTATGTTAGTTATACTGGATCTGAAGATGTTTATAATTTAGAAGAAGAGTTAAAACCTATTATTGAAGAATACAAACTAAAAGACTATATTTATTATATTAATGTAACTGATATGATGAAGAAAGATAATTATCTTGATGAGTTAAATAAAGCGTTAGGATTAGAAGAAAATAAAATTACGCAAGTTCCAACTATTATCTTTTTCAAAGATGGAGTCGTTGAAGATGATAGTATCATTACTAGAGAAGATAATAACATTATGCAAGCCGGAGATTTCGCTAAATTATTAGATATAAAGGGTATCCAAAAGGACCACGAATAAAATGCTAAACGTTGTATTATTTGAACCAGAAATACCAGGTAATACTGGCAATATTATGCGTACATGTGTTGCTACCAATACACATTTGCACTTGATTAAACCACTAGGATTTTCTTTAGAAGACAAATACATTAAACGTAGTGGTGTTAATTATATTGATAATTGCCATTATACGGTTTATGAAAATATCGAAGAATTTTTTGCAAAAAATCCTGGGGAATATTATTTCTTAACTCGTTATGGTCACAAACCACACTCTGATTTTGACTATTCTGATTCTAATAAAAATATATATTTTATTTTTGGCAAGGAAAGTACAGGCATTCCTAAAGAAATTTTAAAACCTCACATTGATCGTTGTATCCGCCTACCAATGACTGATAAAGTTCGGGCATTAAATCTATCAAACACCGTCGCCATAATGGTTTATGAAGCCTTAAGACAACAAAATTATAACGATTTATTAAGAGATGAACCTCACAAAAGTAAAACATATATAGAAGATTAAAGTAGGTGAATTATATGCATTGCAAGTATTGCGGCCACGCTTTACCATCGTCAGGTATAATATGTCCAAATTGTGGTAAAACTATTAGTAAGGAAGAGTTACAATTACAAAAAGCTAATAAGCTAGAAAATTGGGATGAATATTCCAATCAAAATACTGCTAAATATAAATCAGAACAAGCTAAAGATCCCAATAGAGTTAAGGCTTATTTATTTTTAATTTTAGTTATCGCTGTTTTAATATTAATTGCTGTCCTAAAAATGCTCTAAAGGAGAACCATTATGGAATTAACTTTACTTTGTTTCAAAATATTTTTTGCTCGCATTTTAGATGTTTCTATTGGAACAGTCAGAACAACATTCATTGTTAGAAACAAAAATAAGATAGCTGCTGTTCTAGCTTTTTTTGAAGTGATGATTTGGTTTATAATTGCCAGAGAAGCTTTAAATACCGAATTAAAAAGTATATGGATAGTAATTGCTTATTCAGCTGGCTATGCCACTGGAACATTTATCGGAACAACATTTACTAAATATTTTGTTAATGGGATAGTAGGAGTTCAAGTAGTTAGTAAAGATATTAACAAAAAAGATATTGCCAAGATTCGCAAACAAGGTTTTGGGGTTTCTGTCATGGAATTAACTGATGATTATGAAGGAATAAAAAAACAAATGCTTTATTTTCAAATTAATAATAAAACCTTAAAAAAGTTAATTACTTTAATTAAAGAAATAGATCCAGAAGCTTTTATAATAGTTAATGACACTAAATATATTCAAAATGGTTATTTAAAATAATTAATAATCCAAAGACTTATTTTTAACTAGTTAGGAAAAAGCAAATTTAATAAGTCAAACATCATATATTTAATAAAAGCCAAAGGAAGGAAAATTAAAATGAAAAAAAATTTACTAATTATCTTATTCATTCTTACAAGTGGAATTATTATATATAATTTTCAAACTCCAAAAGAAAAAACAAAAATTGTAAATGATGAACTAATTGTTGACAATCCAAAAAACGAAAAAGAAATATATAATGTTGCTTATAGTGCTAGCTATGCTTTTAATTGCCAAGACCTTGACAAAATGTATACTAATCATGAATACATAGCTATAATTCGTGTTGATGAAGTAAATGAAGCTACTACTTATAGAGAAAAAACAAATCAATATATTATGCCTTATACTCCAGGAAAAGCAACTATTATAAAAGCCTTAAAAGGAACTTTTTCTAGTAATAAAATCACTTTTTTAAGGCTAGGAGGAACTGTATCTTTTGCTGAATATCTAAAGTCGCTTTATCCTACTGAAAGAGCAAAAATTACCCGCTTAATGGGAAACAAAGATACTTCGAATTTATATGTAAATAATACAAGCCGTGACGATATTACAATTGAAAAGGGAAAAACCTATTTAGTATATATGAATAGAAGTGATGATTTTCATAATCCAAATGAATATTCTATTGAAGCCTTTGAATATGGTTTAAGAGAAATAAAGTACGATCAAAAAACTTTAGATCAAATCACTATCAAAAATAATAAAACTGGAAGTTACGAACCTTTAAAAAAAGCAATAAGTAAAAAAATATTACCTAAATTTACCTCAAATACTGAAAGTATTTAATCTCTTGAAATAATTTGCTACTTATTGTATAATTGTTAACAAGCGAAGAAAAAAGAGTAGTAATAAGCAAATAATTATTAAGAGAAATAGTGGTTGGTGCAAACTATTAATTATAACTTATGAACTTGCTTTTGGAGTGATAGGGTAATTCCTTTAAAAATTTAGAGGTAGTTTTCTACAAATTAAGGTGGTACCACGACATTTTCGTCCTTATGCGAAAATGTTTTTTTATTGGAGGGATATTATGATAGGAAATATTATTTTTACCATAGCAGTATTTATCATTACTTTTGGTGTTTTCTATTTTAATTATTGTCAAAAATTAAAAAGAAAAGATTATAAGAAATTAACTGAATTAAATTTCTTTATAAAAAAATATAATTTAAATAAAAAAATATTAAATTATCAAAGAGTTTTATTTGTTACAGCTATTATTAATGCGTCCATTATCTCTTTTGTTGCTACTTTAATTTACTTTTTACCAATCAATTACGCTTTTCGCTTCTTAATTGCATTTGTTTTATTAATTGCTCTAATTTATTCACTATATGAAATATATGGTCGATACTTAGAAAGAAAGTGGGGAAAAAATAATGAATTGTAAAGAAATTGAAAAAAAATGGCAAAAAATTTGGGCAGATGGCAAATACTTCGAAGCACAAAATAATAGCCCAAAAGAAAAATATTATATTTTAGTTGAATTTCCATATCCATCTGGAAGTGGTTTACATGTAGGACACGTTAGAAGTTATACAGCTTTAGATGCAATGGCTCGTTTAAAACGAATGCAGGGATTTAATGTCTTATTTCCAATGGGATGGGACGCATTTGGTGCTCCAGCAGAACAATACGCTATTAAAAATAAAATCCATCCATCTCAAGCAGTCCAAGAAAATATTGTGACTTTTAAAAGTCAAATTCAAGATTTAGGAATGAGTTTCGATTGGAGTCGTGAGTTTGCTACGACTGATCCTGAATATTATAAGTGGACTCAATGGCAATTTTTACAGTTTGTCAAACATGATATGGCTTATAAAGCTGAAAAAGAAATAAATTGGTGTCCTCAATGTAAAACTGGCTTATCTAACGAAGATGCAGCTGGTGGCGTTTGTGAAAGATGTGGCTCTAAAACAACTAAAAAATTAAAAAGTCAATGGATGCTCAAAATGCGCAGCTATGCCGAATCTTTACTTGATGGCCTTAAAGATACCGATTTTATGGATAAAATTAAAGTTGCTCAAATTAATTGGATTGGTAAAAGCGAAGGTGCCGAAGTAGAATTTCCAATTAAAGATACTGATGATGTATTAAAAGTATTTACAACTCGAGCTGATACGTTATTTGGCGTAACTTTCATGGTTATGAGTCCAGAACATCCTTATTTAGAAAAATATCAAGATCGAATTCAAAACTTAGAAAGTGTACGTCAATATCAGGAAGAAGCAAAGTCTAAAACCGATATTGAACGTACGGATGCCACTAAAGAAAAAACTGGTGTTTTAATTAAAGGGTTAACCGCTATCAACCCTGTAAATAATCAAGAAGTTCCAATTTGGATTAGTGATTATGTTTTAGCAAGTTATGGAACAGGAGCCATTATGGCTGTTCCTGCCCATGATGAACGTGATTATGCTTTTGCTAAAAAATTCAATATCGACATTATTCCAGTTATAACTGACGGAACAAATAACTTGCCATATGTTGGTGATGGCGAAATGATCAATAGTGAATTCTTAAACGGAATTAAAACTAAAAATGAAGCTATAGCTAAAATGCTAAAATACCTTGAGGAAAAGCATATTGGTCATAAAACTATTAATTATCGTTTACAAGATTGGATTTTTTCTCGCCAAAGATTCTGGGGCGAACCAATTCCGATGATTTATTGTGATGATTGTGGCTGGGTCCCAGTACCTGAAGAGGAATTACCTGTTTTGTTACCAAATGTTGAAAATTATGAGCCAACAGAAACTGGCGAAAGTCCACTTGCCAATATTCCTGAATGGGTAAATACAACTTGTCCAAAATGTGGCAAACCTGCCAAAAGAGAAACTGATACTATGCCAAATTGGGCTGGAAGCAGTTGGTATTGGCTTCGCTACATGGATGCCCATAACGATAAAGAGTTTGTATCACAAGATGCTATGAAATATTGGGGCATGGTTGATTATTATAATGGTGGCATGGAACACGCAACCAGACATCTATTGTATGCTAGATTCTGGCATCAATTCCTATATAATCAAGGCTTAGTACCATTTAAAGAACCATTTAAAAAACGTGTTGCTCATGGTATGATTCTCGGTGAAAATGGTGAAAAAATGAGCAAAAGTAAAGGCAATGTTATTAATCCAGATGACATGGTCAAAGCATATGGAGCTGATGCCCTAAGAGTATATGAAATGTTTATTGGTGACTATGAACATGACGCTTCATGGAGTGAAAATGGACTTAAAGGTTGCAAAAGGTTTCTTGATCGCATTGAAAGAATTGCCGATAAATTAATTGATAAAAACGATATTAATTCTAATCTTGAAATAATATTTAATCAAACAATTAAAAAAGTTACTGATGACATCTTAACTATGAATTATAATACTGCTGTTTCAGCATTAATGATTCTATTAAATAAATTAGATGAGCAAGAAACAATAACTAAAAAAGAATATCGAATTATTTTACATTTACTTAATCCAATAGCACCACACATTACTGAAGAATTGAATGAACAATATAATTTAGGACCAAGATTTGTTGAATCCCAATGGCCAACATATGATTCTAATAAATTGGTTTCCAATGAAAAAGAAATTGGGGTTCAAGTAAATGGTAAATTGCGTGCTAGTATTAAAGTTATGACAGACGAAAATGAAGAATCAATAAAAGCTAAAGCATTACAAGAAGAAAACGTTCAAAAACACCTTGAAAATAAAGAGATAGTTAAAATAATCATCATACCTAATCGGATTGTAAATATAGTTGTTAAATAAACGCTAACTTATAGTTAGTGTTTTTTTAAAGGAAATTACATTGTTATCGTTTATATTAATAATAGGAGAGTGATAACATGTCCAAAATAATTCCTGGATATTTTATTCCAATATGGCAAGAAATAATTTTTACTAAGCGTAACTATGCGTGTGAACTAATTAGTCAAATTACTCTAATCCCATTAAACACATTACTTTCTAATGCCTATTTTTATTCAAATAAAGAAGAATATTTAAAATATCATAGTGATGATGGTATAAAGAATATTAATATTTACTTTGATTATAAATATTGCATTGTTGATATCAGCAAGGATTTATATAAATCTTTATTATTAGAAGGAGAAAAAAATATAATTAATATTGATTCCCGTAAAAAATACTTTCAACGTCTTAAAATTTGCATTAGTTTCACAGACAGTAATTATTTAATAACTAAAAGTTGGGTAAATAAAAATTCAATAGATTATTTATTTTTAAATATTGGCATTAGTTATTTAAAAGTTAAATTAAAATCTCACCAAAAGACTTCATTAGAAAAACTACTTATACCTCTTGTAGTAGAGGATACTAAAGAACTTGATAAGTTTTATCAATATTCTGAAATTACACTTATTATAAAAAGACACAACAACAATAAATATTTTCAAAATTGGTATCGTACATATCAAGAATATCTAAATAATAATAAATTTCTAAACATAATTAGCACTCTGTATTGACAAGTGCTAAAAGTAGTGCTATAATTCTTACCTAGAAAGAAAGGTGAAATTATGAACATTGGAAATATATATAATAATCAGCCAGAAGAAGATGTTTTGACTAAATATGGTCGAGATATCGTGAAATTGGCTAAAGAAAATAAAATCGACCCAGTTATTGGTCGAGATGATGAAATCCGTAGTATTACCAGGATATTATCTCGTAAAACCAAGAACAACCCAGTTTTAATCGGTGAACCAGGTGTCGGAAAAACAGCTATAGTTGAAGGTTTAGCCCTACGTATAGTTAGTGGTGATGTTCCTAATAGTTTAAAAAATAAAACTATTTGGGAACTAGATTTAGCTTCATTAGTAGCCGGTGCTAAATATCGTGGTGAGTTTGAAGAAAGATTAAAAGCAGTATTAAAAAAGATTGAAGAATCAGATGGCAATATAATTATGTTTATCGATGAAATTCATATGATTGTTGGTGCTGGTGAAGCTGAAGGTAGCATGAATGTTGGTAATATGCTAAAACCAATGCTAGCTCGTGGAACTATTAAATGTATTGGTGCAACAACATTAAATGAATATCGAAAATATATTGAGAAAGATGGAGCTCTTGAAAGAAGATTTCAAAAAATCATTGTTAGTGCTCCAAATGTTGAAGATACAATTGCCATTCTTCGTGGTTTAAAAGAACGTTTTGAAATTCATCATGGCGTAACCATTAAAGATCGTGCCTTAGTTGCGGCTGCTACTTTATCTGATCGTTATATTACTGATCGTTATTTACCAGATAAAGCTATTGACTTAGTTGATGAAGCTTGTGCAACAATAAAAGTTGAGATGGATAGTGTCCCTGTTGCATTAGATGAACTAACTCGTAAAATAATGATTCTTGAAATTGAACGTCAAGCTTTAAAAAAAGAAAAAGATGAATCATCTAAACAAAGATTACAAGATATTGATAATGAATTATATGAATTAAAATTAAAGGAAGCAAAATTAAAAGAAGACTTTGAGCAAGAGAAAGAAGTAAATAACAAAATTCAAGAAAAGAAAGAACTATTAGAAAAATATCGTCATTTATTGGCTAATGCCGAAAATAATTATGATTTGGATACAGCAGCTCGTTTACGTCACGGCGATATTCCAAAATTAGAAAATGAACTTGAAGAACTAAAAAAGAATAATAAAAATGAACTAATACGTGATGAAGTAACTGAAGATGATATTGCTAATATTATTGCTAAATGGACTAATGTCCCAATTACTAAATTAGTAGAAAGTGAAAAAGAAAAATTAGTAAACTTAAAAGCAAATATGGAAAAACGTGTTATGGGGCAAGAACAAGCTATTGAAAAAGTTGTCAATGCCATAATTCGTGCTCGAGCTGGAATTAAAGATCCAAATCGTCCAATTGGTTCATTTATTTTCCTTGGACCAACTGGAGTAGGTAAAACCGAAGTAGCTAAAACTTTAGCTTACGAACTTTTTGACGATGATCGTCATATGATAAGAATAGATATGTCTGAATATATGGAAGCTCACAATGTATCTCGTCTAGTAGGAGCTCCTCCAGGATATGTGGGCTACGAAGAAGGAGGACAACTTACTGAAGCTGTTCGTCGTAATCCTTATAGCATCGTTTTATTTGATGAAATAGAAAAAGCACATCATGATGTATTTAATATTTTATTGCAAATACTTGATGACGGAAGAATCACTGATTCTCAAGGAAGAACAGTAGACTTTAAAAATACAATTATAATTATGACAAGTAATATTGGTAGTGATTACATTCTTGAAAAATTACCAAATAAAGATGAATTAATTAATCAAGAATTACATCGCACATTCAAACCAGAATTTTTAAATCGTGTTGACGAAATAGTATACTTTAATTCATTGTCTAAAGATGTTGTTTACAAAATTCTTGACAAAATTATTCAAGAAGTTGAATTGCGCTTAAAAGATCGTAATATTACTATTAAATTAACGCCTTCTGCTAGAGATTATATAATTAATAGTTCATATGATGAAAATTTTGGCGCTCGTCCTATAAAAAGATTTGTTTCAGATAATGTTGAAACAATGATAGCTATGGATATAGTTTTAGATAAAATAAAAAATAATAGTAATATTACTATTGACTACCAAGACAATAAACTATTGTGTAAATATTAATAATGATTTATTATAACTTTGAGGAATGATATTATGTCAAAAGTTAGCAATGTACTTGATATGCTTCAATATCTAAGCAACGGACACAAATATAAGATTGCTGAATTATCAGAAAAATTGGAAGTATCACCAAGGATGATAAGGATTTATAAAGATGAGCTAGAAAAAGCTGGTATCTATATAGAAACTATCAAAGGACCATATGGTGGTTATGTTTTGCGTCAAAATGTTACTATTCCTCAAAGATTTATCAATCCCAAACCTATAGATTTAAACAGTAAAAAAATATATAATAAATTGGAAAAAGCAATTAAGCAAAAGCAAAAATGTTATATAGAATATTATAGTAAGAACAAAAAATCTTTATCTAAACGAATTATTCATCCTTATAATTTATTGTTATTAGGAAATGAATGGGGAATTGCAGCATACTGTGAAAATAAAAATGAAATTAGACATTTTTACCTTAATCGAATTAGAAGTATTGAAGAATTAAAAGAAATTTATAAGTGACGCATATATTACCTCTTCTTTTGTTATTATTACAAAAGAGGAGGTATTTTTTATGTTAAATTTTAATTTAACTTATGTAACTGGAAATTATGGTAAGTTTATTTCAGTCAAAGAACACTTTATCGAAAAAGGTGTAAATATTAATTTCTTAAAAGCCGATTTTATTGAACCAGATATAAATGATATTACAACTATATCCCGTTTTAAAGTAACTGAAGCATTTAAATTAGTAAAAGCACCTTGTTTTGCTGCTGATACTGGTTTTTATATTGATGATTATCCTAATAATCCAGGATATCCAGGCGCTTTTGCTAAACGAAGTGGCATAAGCACGGATATTAAAAGTTTATTAGAAAAAATGCAAAAGACTACAAATCGCCAGTGCCGCTTTGTAGATTGCTTAACATTTTTTGATGGTCAAGAATTTTATACATTCTATGGCATTAGTGAAGGAACATTAGCAACTACTATTAGAGGTAATCAAACTAATAAAGCTAAATCAAATTTATGGTATGTTTTCATTCCTAAAGGATGTAATAAAACATTGGCTGAAATGAGTGAAACTGAAAGACGTGAAAGAAAAGATAATCATACTTCAGCTACTGCTCAATTTATTAATTGGTATATTAAAGAATATATGCCTAGTAAAGATTTAAATTTGACAGTAAGAAAATAAAATAGAAAGTTTTTTAATTGACAAGTGTAAAAAATACACATATAATTTAAATGTACGGAAGTGATATTATGGACGTTAAAAATAAAAAATATAAAAATCAAGGAATTCATGTTATTACAGCCATTTTTACTGTCGAGCAGGGAATAACCAAAGTATTGTTAATTAAAAGAAAAAATGCTCCCTTTGAAGGTGATTGGGTTTTAACTGGCGGAGCATTATATAATGATGAAAATTTAGAAGATGGAGCTAAAAGAGAAATTTACGAAAAAACTGGCATTTCAGACATTGATATCAAACAATTTAAAGCTTTTGGCCGCGTAGACAGATCACCTGTTATGCGCATGGTAGCAGTCGGTTTTATTGGCGTTATTGACAGTAAAAGAGTAAAGGTATTGCGTGAAACAGAAAATACCTCAAATGCGGATTGGTTTCCAATAGATAAAATTCCACCTCTTGGATTTGACCACGAAGAAATTTTACAAGAGGCTTTATTAGAATTGCAAAAAAGAATAGTTAACTCAAATATTTTAAAAAGCTTATTTCCGGATGGTGTTACCATGCCAGAATTACAAAAAGTATATGAAGCAATTCTTAACAAAAAGTTTGATCGTCGTAACTTTCGCAAAAAAATGTTAAGTTTAGATTTGATAGAAGATACAAATAAAAGCGAACAATTTGAAGGTAATCGTCCGGCCAAAAAATATAAATTTAAAAGAAAAATAGTCGATAAAAATATATTTTAATAATATATTTTTCTTAACTCAATCAATGTGTAAGAAATACACATATTAGAAAGGGGTGATAATTATAAAAAAAAGAAATCTTTAAAACAAGCCTTGTCCAAAGATTTCTTGCCATAATTATACAATAAAGATTAAAAAATACAAGTGAAAGGAGAAAATAATTGTTATATTTGTTACGTCATGGATTAGATGATGAAAATTATATTGGCGGTTGGAGTAATGTTTCCTTAACAGAAGAAGGGAAAGAGTCAGTATATAAATCTGCTCTTTGGTTAAAAGAAAATACGAGCGTTAATCAAATTATTTCCAGTGATATAAAGAGGGCTAAAGAAACTAGTTTAATAGTTAGTTCTGTTCTTCAAGTACCAATAAAATATGAACAAGAATTACGTGAACAAAGCAAAGGTATTCTTAACGGGATGCTAAAAAGTCAAGCTCAAAAATTGTATCCAGAATTATTTGAAAATATTACTATAAATACCAAATATCCTCAAGGTTCTTCCATAAGGGAACTATACTATCAAATGTCTACATATTTAAAAAAACTAAAAGCAATAGATGAAGCCCTTTTAGTTACGCATCGTGGTAATATAAATATGATTTATTACTTATTGTATGGAATCCCCGTAGATATGGATAAAGAACGCTTTCAAGTAGAACATGCTTCTGTTCATGAATTAGATTTAAAATTAAAAAAAATAAGGAGAGTTAAATAATGTTAAAGAAAATTGTTTTAACAGGAGGACCAAGCAGTGGAAAAACTACTACTATTAAAAGAGTAGTTGAATATTTTGAAAATCTTGGCTATAAAGTAATTGTCATCCCTGAAACAGCAACTGAATTAATATTAGGTGGACTAAGACCTTTTGGTGATAATGCTCTAAATATTGTTGATTTCCAAGAACTAGTATTAAGATTGCAATTAGCAAAAGAAGAAGTATATAATTTAGGAGCAAATTATCTGAATGATGAAAATATACTTATTATACATGATCGCGGATTAATCGATAATCGTTCGTACGTTACGGCTAGTGAATTTCAAGAAGTATGTCAACGAGTAGCCAATCAAATTTCCTATGAAGAAATGCAAAATCGTTACGATGCCGTTATCTATCTTGAAACTTCAGCTCAATTTTATCAAACCGAAAATAATGCCGCTCGTAGTGAGGATGTCAATTCAGCCGTTGCTCAAAGTAAAAAGACTCTATCGGCATGGATGACTCATCATAATTTAGAAATAATTTTACCAGAAGCAGACTTTTCCCAAAAAGTTGATAAAGTAATTGAATTTATTTCACAACAAATATCTAGCCCCCATTATCATAAACAGGGGAAATATTTAATTGATTTACATGATCCTTGTTTAGACGATTTACAAAAAGGTAAAATTTTAAAAATAGAGCAGACATATTTAGCTAGTCCGCCAAATATTGAAAAAAGATTACGTAAAGTAATAACAGAAGGACGTACTAGTTACTATTTTAGCGTTTTTAAAATTGGTAATGAAGGAAAACTACTAATAAGTGAAAAAGTAATATCTAAATCTCTATACGAAGAATTAATTGCTTTTCAAGATCCTCAAACCAAAACTATAAAAAAGAAACGATATATCAGTATAAGAGATGGTCAAAAATATACTTTAGATATTTTTGCAGACAATGAAAATACAGCACTCCTTGAAATTGCCGGTCAATTAAATAATTTACCATCTTATGTTATAGAAAATGTTACTAATAATGCCAATTATCAAAATCATAATTTAGCTTCAACAACTAATCAACAATTATTATTAACACAATGATCAAAACCTATATTGGCCCTATGTTTAGTGGAAAAACTAACACTGCTTTAACTGTTTACAAAAAAATTTGGAACAAAAGTAATATTGTTTGCTTTAAACCTAAAATTGATACTAGAGACTATGGACTCATCAAAAGCCGTGATTTTCAAGAAGGCATACCAGCAATATGCATTGAGAGATTAGAAGAGATTTTAAATCATATATCTCCCAATACAAAAACAATATTTATTGATGAAGCTCAATTTTTAGTTGGTAGTTATCGTGTTTTAAGCTATTTAAGTATTGTCAAAGATATAGATATTCATATTGTCGGCTTAAATCTTGATGTTAACCAAGAACCATTTGGTATAATGCCCCAAATACTTGCCATTAGTGATGAAATCCATCATATCAAAGCAGTTTGTTACGATTGTAACAAAGATGCTGAATTCACTTATTATGATGGTGAGTATAAAGGAATTGAAGTAGGAGACAATAATTATTTGCCATTATGTCGTAAATGCTTAATTAAGCGTCTAGGGCCCCAAAAAATTTCTGAACGTTATAAATTGATTTTAAGAGCTAAATAGCTCTTTTTATTTATTGACATAAATATTTTGATATATTACACTTTAATTAAGAAAAGGAATGATACAATGAAAGAAAAAGTAATAAAAATCGTTATAAATATTTTATTGATTTTACTATTATTTTATTTTAAATTACCAGCACTAAATTTAAGTGACCCAAATTTTTGGAGTTTTATATTTTTATGCTTAGTTATCTCTCTAATAATTTGGAATATTTCCAATTCTCAAGAGTACGTAATTATAACTAAAAAGAGTGTTAAGCCAAGTAAAAAAATGCTTTACTTATTAAGTATAGTATTTATTATTCCAGTTTTAATTTTAATAATTAACTTGTTCTGCTCACCATTATTCCAATCTTCAGCTTATTATAAACGCATAACTGTTGCAGATGGAGATTTTACTAAAGATGTTTTGCCGGTTGACTTTAATCAATTAGCATTACTAGATAAAGATTCATCAAATAAATTGGGTGACAAGGTAATGGGTCAAATGACAGATTTAGTATCGCAATATGAAGTATCAGAATTATATACGCAGATAAATTATAACAATGAGATTGTGCGCGTAACTCCACTTGAATATGCTAATATAATTAAATATTTCACCAATCGAAAACAAGGCGTAGTAGGGTATATTACAGTTAACTCTGTAACTGGAGAGTCCCAACTTTCTAGATTAGATAAAGGAATGAAATATATGCCTAGTGCTATATTTTTTGAAAATTTAGAACGACAATTAAGAATTCAATATCCAACCACAATTTTTGGCGATATAAACTTTGAACTTGATGATGACGGCAATCCTTACTGGATAGTAGAGACAATTAAATATGCAGGCGTTGGATTACGAAAAGAAGTAACAGGGGTCATAATATTTGATCCAATAACAGCATCATCAACAAAATATAAATCTCAAGATGTTCCAAAATGGGTTGATCATGTTTATTCTTCGGAATTAGTAATGAAACAATTAGATAATTGGGGAATGTATAAGAATGGTTTCTTCAATTCTATTTTTGGTCAAAAGGATGTAACTAGAACTACAAGCGGCTATAATTATTTAGCAATGAATGATGATATTTATATGTATACCGGCATTACATCCGTATCTAATGATGCTTCAAATATCGGCTTTGTTTTAACTAATCTTCGAACTAAAGAAACTCACTTTTACAATGTTGCTGGCGCCATGGAAACTGCTGCAATGGCCTCAGCAGAAGGTCAAGTTCAACAAATGAAATATACATCAACATTCCCATTATTAATTAATTTAAATAATAAACCAACTTATTTAGTTAGCTTAAAAGATAATGCGGGATTAGTAAAAATGTATGCTTTTATTGATTACGTAGATTATCAAAAAGTAGTAGTTACTGATGCTGCTGATGGTATCGAAAAAGCTGCCGAAAATTATTTGGGTGGAAACATTTCTACTGAATTAAAAGAAACAGAAATCACTATAAGTGACATTAGTACAGGAAATATTAATGGAACAACGTATTACTACTTAAAAAGTAAAGAAGATATCTATAAAGTATCACTAACAGTTAATGAACAAATTCTTCCTTTCTTAAAAGTTGGTGATAAAATTAAAATAGAGTATCAGCCTGATACAATTAATGAAATTATTAAAATAAAATAAACGCTTTTTAGCGTTTTTTATTTACTTCATTTAAAACATATTTAATAATATCCATTCTGCCCCGACGACTAGCAACTTGGACTATATCAAAACCAGGCCTTCTATTGCCTTCAATAATAATAGGCCCTTGATCAGTAATTGCTACATCCCAGCCAACTACCAATATTTTGTCAGATTCTAATGCTGCTTCTTTAACCATCTTTTTAACTTCATTAAAATAAGGAATTTTAAAGCCAACTATTTTAGTACCAGTCTTAGGATGCTCAGAATATTCATTCAAATCCTTATCTAAAGCTGGACGCATTAATTTGCCAGTTTTTAAATCAATTTCAGTTGCCATTCCTCCCGCATGAAAATTATCAACACTATTAATACCATTTCCTATTCTTAGAGCTGCCCATAAAATCTCTGCTTTACCATTATTGTTAAATGTCATAATACGAATTGTATTACAAGAAGCGTCACATAATTTATTTAATTCTTTATTTTGTTTTACTACTTCTTCTAAAAAAATTCTATTTTCACAACAATCATTATAGTATTTTTTCTTATCTTTTATGTCTTTAGTATAAACTTTTAAAACTTGATGACCACCCAAACCATCATAAGGTTTACTCATAAATACTTCATGTTTTTGCAAAAAAATTTCAAAATCTTTAAAAGAAACTTTTTCCGGAACAATAAAATCTCTTTTTGTATATTTAGCAAAATCAGCTAAAAAGTCAGGCTTAATAGTATATCTTTTTTTATATTTACTTGGACTAACAGTCTCATAAAAACTATTTTGAACTTTAATTCCAGCATATTCCTTTCGCTCTTTACTATTCTTATTATAAAATTGATAATTCAAATAGTCAGTTAAACCAATACCATATTTTAAAATACTTACATAAGTATCTAATAATAACAAACGATAATTTTTATTTTCTTTCTTTGCAATTTTCTTTAATTTTTCTTTAAATCCTTTATAATTAGCACTAAAAATATATGAATAAAATGCCATAATATCACCTAAACCAATTATAGCATTTTTCGACATATTTCGCCAATTTTTTATGTTATCTTAATTTGGGTGAAAAAAATGCGAGTTAAAACATTTGACGAAGGCCATGAGAAAGACCTTGAAAAAAGTATTAATGAATTTATTTGTAATCATAATTATGATATAATTGATATCAAGTATCAAGTTGCTGTCTCTGTTTTTGGCGAAGAACAAGTCTTCTGTTTTTCAGCAATGGTGATATATGAAGAAAAATGAGTGGTTGAAAATGAAAAAAAGTTCATTTGTTGAAGGAACAATAATTGCAACATTAGCTATAGTTATTGTAAAAATTTTAGGAATGCTTTACGTTATACCATTTTATGCGATGGTAGGTATTCAAGGTAGTGCTCTATATGCTTATGCTTATAATATATATGCCATATTTTTAGATTTGTCTACTGCTGGTTTACCAATTGCTATAAGTAAAATAGTCAATGAATACAATACTTTAGGAATGATGGAAGCTAAACAAAGAGCTTACAAAATAGGAAAATCAATCCTTGGTTTTGCAGCAGTTACAATATTTATTATTTTAATAATTTTTGCTCCTCAAATTAGTTCGTTATTATTAGGAGACTTAAGTGGTGGTAATACAAAAGAGGAAGTAACATTAGCAATTAGGTGCGTTTCGTTTGCTATTTTAGTAGTTCCATTTTTAAGCGTTAGTAAAGGCTATCTTCAAGGGCACAAAATAATTAATGTATCATCAATTAGTCAAGTAATAGAACAAGTAGTCAGAATTTCACTAATTTTGATTGGCTGTTATATAATAATTAATGTATTTCACTTAAGTATTACAACCGCAGTTTGCCTAGCGGTAACTGGCGCATTTTTTGGTGCAGTTATTGCTTACTTATATGTAGCTTATAAAATTCATATTAATAAAGACCAATTATCTATTCAAGAATATAAAATTAAAGATAATGTAAGCAATAAAGAAATAGTCAAAAAAATTATTAACTATGCAATTCCATTTATTGTGATAAACACTCTATATAGCCTTTACAATTTTGCTGATATGATTTTGATTTTAAGAACTATGAATTATATAGGATTACCGGCCCTTGACGTTGAATTTGTAACTAGTTCAATAACTACGTGGGCCCCTAAAATAAATATGATAATTTCATCTATAGCTATGGGAATGACAGTTAGTTTAATCCCTACAATTGTCAGCGCCTTTACAATGAAAAATGGTCAAGAAGTTAACAATAAACTAAATCAAGCTTTACAAATGATAATTATGATATCCTTACCAATGACAGTTGGTTTATCTTTATTAAGCAAATCAGTATGGAGTGTATTTTATGGTTTAAGTAATAATTATGGACCAATAATTTTAAGCTTAACAGTTTTTGTAACTTTAATAGCTAACGTATATATGATTGTAAGTTCTACTCTTCAAGCTCTAAATAAATTTAGTCTAGTCTATAAATCGGCTCTGTTAGGTTTTGCTTTAAACGCTATTTTAGACGTTCCAATAATGCTACTTTATAATCAAATTGGCATTCCACCATTTTTAGGAGCAACAACCGCTAGTATAATTGGTTATGCCTCAGCATCAATATACGTTCTATACAAATTGAAAAAAGAAAATGATCTTCATTATGGAAAAACGTATCGCTTGCTTTTAAAATTAATCTTTCCTATAGTTTCAATGATAATAATTGTTTTATTAACAAAATGGATTGTTCCAGTTAATTATGATAGTAAATTATCTTGTATCATCTATATCTTTATAAATACTATTTTAGGAGCCTTAACATATTTAGGAATTTTATATAAACAGGGTACTCTAGAAAAAGTATTAGGAACTAATTTATTTAACAAAATAAAACAAAAACTTACCTTTGGTAAGTTTAAAAATAATTAGACCATATACATTTTTGAAGAATAATTATTATCATTATTCATATTAATTTGATTCTCAATTTTAGCAATACGGGAATCTAAACGATTTATCTGAAGCTCTAATTGATCAATACGTGCTTCAATATCATTGTAATTACTAGGAATTTGTTGGTTATAAATAGGTAAATCTGGTCCTGAATAAAAACTTTGACTTGCTTGACTAGCTTGCACTGGTGCTGGCATTTGATTATAAATATATGGTTGATTCATCGGTTGCATCATATTCATATTTGGCATTACAGTTTGCGAAGTCATTCCAGCACTTTGAAAAAAAGTATTACGATCTTTTTTCATCTTAACTCCCCCTTATTTAAGTATATGTAAATATTAGAAAGTAGTGATAAAATGCGTATTAGAAATATCCAAAATGCTCAAGAAATGATAGACCAAAATCCTTATGTAATTTCCAATCCTCAAGAATTTCTTGGTCAATATCAAAAAATATTTAATAATAACAATCCTATTCATTTAGAAATTGGCATGGGCAAGGGCGATTTTTTAATTAATATGGCTCTTCAAAATCCTAATTTAAACTTTATTGGTTTAGAAAAATATTCCAGTATAGTAGCAAGAGCATTAAAAAAATTAGCAAAATATCAAATTCCAAATTTAAAAATAATTGTTACCGATGCTTTGAATCTAAAAGATATTTTTGATCATGAAATAACAACTATATATTTAAATTTTTCCGATCCTTGGCCCAAAAAACGTCATGCTAAAAGACGACTTACATCTTTAACTTTTCTACCAATTTATGATCAAATATTTAACAAAAAATGCTGTATAATTCAAAAAACCGATAATGAAGGATTATTTGAAAGTAGTATAGTTTCTCTTAGTAATTATGGCTATATAATAAAAGAAATTTCCTTAGATTTAGCTAATACTTCAATACCTAATGTCGAAACAGAATACGAGAAAAAATTCAAATCCCAAGGAATTAAAATAAAATATTTGAGAGTAGAAAAAAATATTAATCAATGATATAATGTACCTTGGAAGTAGGAGGACTTTATGAAAAAAATTATCCTTGCCTTTTTAGTATTATTTTTTGCTTGCGGTTGTACTAATGTTGCAACTATGAATCTCGAAGAAATAATTAATACTGGAATAAACCGTAAAATATCAATGTACAATGAATATCGTGTTGGTTATAAATATTACCTTCCTAAAGGTATTCGAAATATAGATTATACAGATTATAATGAAAAATTAACTGATTCTAAATATATATATTACCTATACATAGATGCAGTTAGTTATGTTAATAAAGTATTAGAAAAATACGAAGAAAATCCTGATTGCTACTATTCCCAAGCAATAAACAATAAAGATAAATTTGGATATATTGAAATAAAAAATATTGAAGAAGACAAATATCTTATTGAAATCATGTATAATTATGCTAAAATAGAAGTAATAGTAAGAGAAGTAGATATAAATTTTACAGTCTTAAACTCATTAAATATATTATCTTCAATTACTTATAATGATAAAATTCTAGACAATCTAATGGGGGAAAATGTTTTACAATACAAAGAAACCGAATTCAATATTTTTGAACCAAAAGATGATAGTAATTATTTATATTATAAAGAGAAGGATGAAGAACAAAATAATGAAGAAGTTCATGATTCCGATTTAATTAATTAGGAAGGTGAGACAATGGGCTTATTTGACAAAATAAAAGATATTTTATTTGTAGAAGAAGAAGAAATTCCCGTTATTACAAAAAAAGAACCAGAAATAAAAGAAAAACCAAAAGAAGAAAAAAAAGAAGAACCAATTTTATCAAGATCACGTTCTCTTAAAAGAGATATCGAACCACAACATGAGCCAGAGCCACCACGACCAGAACCAAAGCCAATTGAAAAAGAGCATTCACCATTTTTGGCATTTGATGAAGAAGAATTTGAAAGAATGAATTATCGTGCATCAAAACCTAAAAAGCCACCAGTTAGTGAGCCATATATTAAAACAACAACAACTACAATAAAAAAAGTTGAACATAAAGATTATAGTCGCTACGAAATGAAGAAAGTGGAAGAAAAGAAGCCATTCAGACCATCTCCAGTAATTTCTCCAGTATATGGTATTCTTGATAAAAACTACAAAAAGGAAGATGTCGTAACTAGAGTCAAAGAAGATACAGATCTTGTTCGGGATGTTGATTCAATTCGCCAAAAAGCTTTTGGCATTGTTACTGAAATTCCTGAAATTGAAGAAGATTTACTACCAAAAAAAGTTAACAATGAAAAAAGTATTGATGATTTAATTTTAGATAATTTTAGTGATAGTGAAGAGCCTCCAGTTGTAAAAGTCGAAAAAGTTGAAGAGCCAATTACTAATATTGTGGAGGAAGAAGAACCAGTAGTTGATGACTATCAGGTAGTTGACGAGCATACAAGTGCTTTAGAAATATTAGATGAAATTGAAAAAGAATTAAACAAAGATAAAGAAAAAGATACATTAGAAGGTGACTTATTTAATTTAATAGATTCAATGTATGAAGAAAGGAAGGAAGAATAATGGTTGAATTTTTACAAGTTTTTTTACCTATAATAATTTACATACTTTTGATTATAATATTAGTAATAGGTATAATACTAGGTATAAAATCTATTAAAACTATCAATAAAGTTGAAAAAGTAGTTGATGATGTTAACGATAAAGTTCAATCACTTAATGGCTTTTTTAACATAATTGATTTTACAACTGATAAACTTGTATCAGTTACAGATCGCGTTGTAGATGGTGTTTCAAACATTATCGGGAAACTATTTTTTAAAAAGAAAAATAAAAAAGAGGAGGAATAATATGAGTAAAAAAAATGGTATTGGTAAATTTTTACTAGGTTTAGGAATTGGAGCAGGTTTAGGAGTTTTATTTGCTCCTAAAAAAGGCAGTGAAACTAGAGCCGAATTAAAACAAAAATTAGATGACTTAGTAGCAAAAGTTAAGGAAATAGATCCTAGTGAGGTTAAAGAAGAATTAGAAAGAAAGATTTCTGAAATTAAAGAAGAACTTGCTGATTTAGATAAAGAAAAAGCTTTAAACATTGCTAAATCTAAAGCCAAAGCAATTGCTAGAAAGACTGATGAATTAGTAAAAATTGCCGTTGATAAATGTAGCCCAGTAGTAAATAAAGCAGCAAATGATGTCAAAGAAAAAATTGCTGTAGTCTTAAAAGACATAGTTGCAAAACTAGAAGAAAAATAAAAATATATTGCTAAAATATATTTTTTTTATGTTCAATAATATTCTTGATTTGGCTTTTATTTAATGTTATTATATTTATATATAAGATAGGAGTGCAATTGTATATGGTATCAAAGATTAATAAAAAATTAAGTATATTTATATATATGATTTTTGCTTGCTCTTTTATTGGCTTTTTTAATCCAAGTAATGCCCAAGCAATTGGTAATTTAGAAAAAAATTATTTAAAAGATTATACGGTTAAAGCTTATACATCACCATCATTTGTAAAGGTGAGTACTATGGGCAATGATTTAATTGCAATTCAAATTAAACAAGGTAGTAGTCAAATTAGGGGAATATATGCTGAAAATATTAATAATTCAGCTGATAACATCACCGTCAATGTTGCAAATGGATCAGCAACGACTTATTATCTTAGTTTAAAAAATGGTATTTATAAAATAGCTTTGCTTGATAGTAGTGGAAAATATACATTATTTACAAGTGCAGTTCAAATAACTGCCTCTTGTGACAATCAAAGCGCTCTAAATGCTACTGGAAGCGGAAGCGTAAATCGTTGTTTTAAATACAATGGTAGTACTATTAAGCCAGATGTTTCAGGTGATATAGTAAAATGTGCAAGTGGTTATGTATTAGATATGGATGAATCTGGTTTATATAGAGATAACTGTGCTAAATTAAATACAGGATCTTTGACATCTTACGCACTAACATATCGTTATTGTACAAGGTCATATTCTTATAAGTGTGTAAAAGAAAATGCGGCAACAACTTCCTATTTGAAAAGTTTATCTCTATCAAGTGGAACATTAAGTCCTAGTTTTAATGCTAAAACAACTTCTTATACAGCAACTGTAAACGCATCATCAGTATCAATAAATGCTAGTTTAAATAGTGATGGATCATCGTTTGTTAGTGGCTCAGGACCAAGAACAGTAAGCCTTAAATATGGAACAAATACTTTCAGTATTAAAGTTAAAAGTTCATCAGGAAATGTAACTACATATACTATAAAAATAACTCGCCCAGATAATCGTAGTAGCGTAAATACTTTAAAATCATTAAGTATTGATGGAATTAAGTTTAATGAATCATTCAGCGCGACTCGTACAAGCTATACCGCTAGTGTAGCTAATGATGTAACAAAAGCTTATGTTAACGCTGAATTAACTAATAGCAAATCATCTTTTGTTCAAGGATACGGACCTCGCAGTATAACTCTTAAAGAAGGAACCAATACAATTCAAATTAAAGTAAAAAGCGAAAAGGGAACTACTAAAACATATACTATTAAAATAACTCGTGCTTCTTCAAGTACTCCTAAGCCTGAAAATCCACCAATAAATACTGATAACTTAGGATTACTTAAATCAATAACATTATCATCAGGAAATATAGAATTTGATCCTAAAGTTCAAGAATACAATTTAACTGTTCCTTATGAAGTAACAACTCTTTTAATCGATCCAGTTCCTCAAAATAGCGAAGATGTTGTTACAATAACTGGTCATGAAAATTTAGTTGTAGAAGAAACAAATGTTGTAACTATTAAAGTTCAAACAAAAGAAGATTTTATCCGTATTTACACCATAAATGTAATTCGTAAAGGCGAAGATTTAGAAGTATCTAATGATAGTAGTTTAAAAGAACTAACAATTGAAGGTCATGAAATTGAGTTTACAAGTGATAATTATGAATATGAAGTTGTTTTAAATAAAAAAGAAACTACATTAGAAATTAAAGCAGTAACTAATGATGAAAATGCCAGTGTTGAAATATTAAACAATGAAAAACTCCAAAAAGGCAGTGAAATTACTATTAAAGTTACAGCTGAAGATGCAAGTACTACTGAGTATCTTATTGTAGTAACTGGGGTAGAAAAGGGACCAAACATTTTCTTGATAATTATAATAGTATTAATCTTAGTTCTTGTTATTGCCTATACAATTTTAAGAATACTAGGATACAAGATTTACTTTAATTTCAGCATGCTAGGTTCAATGTTTAGAAATTTTGGCAAAAAAGACAAAGATGAATAGTTGCAAAAAAATATAAAAGTGTTAAAATATATATCAATTAGCAATGAAGGAATTTACAACTCTGGAGCTAAAACGTTATTTCGCGTTAAGAATTAAAGAGTATGAAAGTTCATAAATTAAGGTGGTACCGCGATTATTTCGTCCTTAAGTTTATGAACTTTTTTTAGGAGGTATTATGCGTTATTTTGAAAAAATAAGTTTTAAACAATTTGAAAAAGATATATCTAATGATCCAAAATTATACGATTCATATTTGCTCCCTAAACGTGCAACATCTTGCAGTGCTGGCTATGATTTCTTTGCTATTAGTGACATTATTATCAAGCCAGGCGAGATAGTTAAAGTACCAACTGGAATTAAAGCAGTCTTCGAAAAAGATGAAGCATTATTATTACTAAATCGTAGTAGTCTAGGATTTAAATATAATTTAAGAGTTACTAACCAAGTAGGTGTAATTGAAAGTGATTATTATAACAATCCATCTAATGAGGGGCATATGTGGTTTTCATTACAAAATGAAGGTAACGAAGTTATTCACATAAAAAAGAATACTGCCTATGGTCAAGGAATGTTTACGAAATTTTTAATCACCGACGATGATAATACCACTACAATTCGTCAAGGCGGAATAGGTAGTACAAATAGAAAAGAGGAAAATTAAAATGAAATTATATGATGAATTAGTTTGGCGTGGATTAATCGAAAATATAACCGATCCAATCTTAGAAGAAAAAATAAATAATGGTGGTCTTACATTTTACATTGGAACAGATCCAACAGGAGATAGTCTACATATTGGCCATTATTCAACATTTTCAATGGCTTTTCGCTTAAAAAAAGGTGGCCATAATCCAATCCTTTTAGTCGGTGGAGCTACCGGTTTAATAGGTGATCCTAAGCCAAGTGCGGAAAGACCAATGATTACTAAAGAAACACTAGATTACAACTACAAAAGATTAAGAAAACAAGTTGAAGATATTTTTGGTTTTGAAGTAGTTAATAACTACGATTGGTCAAAGAATATAAATTT
>CALVJF010000003.1 GCA_944331885.1 uncultured Bacilli bacterium | reverse complement strand
GGTTGATTATTATAAGTTATTATTAAATTTTGGGTTGATTGAACCGCATCTTTAATTTTTTGATAGTATTGTTCAAAACTTTTCCCCCATTTTTTTTGCATTTCTTTTTCGGTAATGTACGCTTGATCATTTGTTGTACCTGTTAATGTTAGATTATTTAATATTTTTTTATAGGCATAAGTTCTGGCAGCTACTGCTTGAGCTTTAAGAGCTTCCATTTGAAATGATGCCGGCATTTCTGCACTTACTACACCAATTAAATATTCTTCAAGTTCAATATTTTTTAAAACTCCGTTTTGATTTAATTTTACATAAATTGGTGTTGATTTTTCTACAAAACTGTCTTTTTCTTTTGTTTGCGACGTTAAAAAATTAGTTTCTTTGTTAAAGAAACTAATTACAGCTAACGGAATTAAAATTATTATAATTAATAATAAAATTTTATTTTTCATATTTCTCCTTAGATAATTTGAGTTACATTAATAAAGTCAACAATAAAATTTGTCAATATATAACCCATAATACAGCTAAGTACAATTACTAAGATGCGAGCTTCATATACACGATTTTTGCGTATAAATTTATCAAAGTTTATGCCACTTAAAGCGAAAGCGCTGAGCATTACGCAGAATATATATAAATAAGCTTTATAATTCATTATATTCACCATGTTCATATTTTATTATCTTGCTAATGCGACGAAGATGTCTTGCTTCTGTTGGCAGTGGAGTATTAATAAATGCAAGAATTAATTTTGTCATTTTAGATATATTTGTTGTTCCTAAGGCAATGGCATTAGCACCATTATGTTCACGAGCCGCTACCGCTTCATCAATAGTTGTTACACGAGCACAACGAATATCTCTTACTTTATTGGCGATTATACTCATGCCAATGCCATTACCACAAATAACTACTGCAATATCTTTACTTTTATCCATTCGATTTAATACATCTAAAGCAAAGTCTACATAGTCATCTTCGGGGGAATGTGGTAATTGACTAGTTATTATATTAACATCTAAATATTTTTTTAGATTTTGTATTAATTCTTTTTCTATTGTATGACCACGGTGGTCAGTTGCTAAATATAAATTCATTTTACTTTTTCTCCTTTTCTATAGCTGCCAAAAATATTGGCAATAATCCTTGGTTATTTGTTCTGTGCGGTGGAAGTTGGTATATATCATGACCAGGGAATTCATTTCCTTCTATTAAACAAGGACCTTTATCTGTCAGGCAAACATCCCAACCAACATAACCGACTTTTGGTTCTTCTTTGGAAGCTTTAATACAAAATTCTTTTATTTTTTCCCATTTAGGTATTTGAAACCAAAGAATTGGTTCTTCTGTTAGGGGATGCTTTTCATACAGATTATGTTTTTTATCAATCGCTGGATAATCAACTATGCCTGTAGCAATGTTTATTGGCGCAGCTAGTCCTTCATGATTAAAATTATCAACAATATTATTATTGTTGCCAATTCTAATATAAGCAGCAACTACTTCTTGATTGATTGTAACCACACGTAGTGTATTTATTGAATTGGGATGCAATTTACTAATTGTCGCACATTGAATAGCAACTTCTTCAATTAAGTATTGTTTATTTTGGAGAAGTTTTTGATAAATTTGAGAAATATTTTGAGAATTAACAGAATATTTCTCAACTCCTTTGCCGCAAAATTGATCAACTGGCTTAGCTATAAAACTTGGGTGCTTTGTAGCAAAAGCTTTAAATTCTTCAAAATTAGTGCCGTTAAGTTCTAACCAATCTCTTTTTAAGTATTTATTGAATTTTTTATTAAATAGTATCTTATTATGAAAAGTTTGCATGGCGACAGGATCATTGAGTTTTTTAATAAATTCATTATTAATTCCACGAGTAATAATAGTTTTTCTTTCTTGAGCATTTAAATTATACATTTCAAACAATTGATAATCCATATATCCCGCTTGATATTTAAACCCACAATAAATTATATCAAAAAATAAATAAACTTTATTCTTTTTAGTCTTTTTATGAAGTTGGTTAATTGTAGTAAAAAATTGTTGATAATTCATCCCTTTTATTCTTTGAATTAAATATTTTAGCTTTGACATTTTGATTCACCTATCTTAATTATATAATAAAAAAAACAAAATTGCATTATGCAGCTTTGTTTTCTTGGTCCAATCCATATTTACGATTAAATTTTTCAACACTTCCTGTTTTCTTTGCTTTACCTTGTGTGCCAGTATAGAATGGATGACATTCATTACATACTTCAACGTGAATTTCTTCTTTTGTTGATTTAGTTTTAAATGTTGCACCACAAGCGCAGATAACAGTTGCATCTTTTAGTTCTGGATGTATTCCCTTTTTCATTTTTATTCTCCTTCCGCCATATCTAATTTGCTTAGATATAGTAATTTCGTTCTTATGTATTATATCATAACTTAAATAAACTGCAAGTTTTTTAAATTAAAAGTGTAAAAAACTTTTTATTTTACCAACTATAAAAACTATGGAATCGCTATTTTTCATTGCTACTCTTTTCATTATTGCTTTGCCACCAACTGTCAAAGTTGATGTAATTGCTGTTACAAATATAGCAATAATTGTTGAATTTAGATTAATAACTCCAGCAATCGATAAAGTTAGAACAGCCGAAAGACTTCCACTAATAATTCCACATATGTCTCCAATAACATCATTGCAAAATGAAGCAATTGTAGCAGAATTTTTAATTAAATTTATAGATTCTTTTGCTCCTTTAATTTTCTTTGAAGCCTTAGCATGAAATGTTGATTCCTTACTAGTTAAAACGGCTACTCCAATCATATCAAATATAATTCCAATAATTATTACCACTATAGTAATAATTAGTAAAAATATGTTATTAAAATTATTGGCTATAAAGTTTGAAATTCCACTGAAAATTATTGACAAAATAAAGGTCAATAAAAAAACTTTATAGATCCAGTTATTTTTTTTCATTAATAACTCCTTATAAAGTAAAATATTGGCTGGTATATTATAAATTAATTTTACGGCTTGAGGTCGAGTTGAATTTCTCTACTTCATACCTTAGGTTACCCACCGGCGATTTCTCTTTAAATGAAGCAACTAATAGTCACCTTATTAATTACTCGATTACCACTTAGTCCGCACTTCAATCCTTATAATATGGACATTCTAGAGGTTTTCCCAAACACAAAGAAGTTAACCTTATTCGCTTTTGCAAAAATATTTTCAATAATCTAATCGTTTATTACTAAACTTACTATATCCCATAATTTCACTCACGACATATGCTGTTTTAATTAAGTGACGCAGTGTGTGGATTTTAGTTATATGCCATTATAACGATCCATACCCTTTAAATCACATATCACCCTACCTTGGGCCGATAAAGCAAATATGCGAAGTGTCTTAAGCACAATTGGTAGATTTTTAGCCCTACCTTCATTTAACGATTGTGACTAGAATAATGCACCACACCAATATGAATTATAACAACGTTTTTAATTATTGTCAATTTTGGCGATTTAAACTGTCTAAAACAATATTAAATATTAGTTTATGATCTTCATAACTTAAACGATTGTTAGTTTTAGTTGGTATGTTTTCTATAGATATATAATTAAGGCTGTATTGCTGACATAAATTTTGAATTTTTTTGTTTATTTTTTGATAATCTATTCCCTTTATTTGATATAAACCTATTATCAAAATATTTTTTTGATATTTAATTAATTCTTTTATTAATTCTTGATAGTTTAATATATATTGGTTTTCTATTTCATTTTTGTCTATCTTATTACTTAATTGATTATTTATTTCTTCAGGTCCAATAAAAAGAATAATTTGGCTACTATTTTTAATGACATTTTGGAACGTTATAGATGATTTATACTGGGTATTTTCTTTGATAGATGTTGTTAAATCTTTTAAGCGATAATTAACTTGAAGATATGATTGTATATTTAAATCCGTAGTATTTAGATGATCGACAAAATTATAATTAATTTCTTTATCATAAACGCCTTTAGCTATACCATCTCCAATTATAAAAATAAGCTTGTTAGATTTATATGTAATTTTATAAATAATTATTAAAAGTGCTAAGGTAATTAATAATAATATTAATTTTTTCATTTTATCACCTAAAAAATAGTAGATTTCTCTACTATTCTATTTCTTTTATTAAAATTTTAGCACCAACATTTTGTAGTTTTTCAACTATATTTTCATACCCACGTAAGATATGTTCTACATCGTTTATCTCAGTTTCTCCATCGGCTTTTAGTCCTGCTAAAACCATAGCTGCTCCAGCACGAAGATCTGTTGCAATTACATTAGTTCCATGTAACTTGGATTGACCTTTTATTTTGGCAATTCGACCATTTACAATAATGTTTGCCTGTAAATTATTTAAGTGAGGTACGTGGCCCATTCTATTTTCGTAAATTGTTTCTTCCACTAATGATTCACCTTGGCATTGAGTTAATAGCACAGTAAATGGTTGTTGTAAATCTGTAGGGAATCCTGGATATCCTAAAGTCTTTATGGAAATTGGTTTTAATTTATCAGTTTCACTTATTGTTATACAATCCGATTCAACTTTTAAATTTACACCCATTTCTTTTAATTTATTTATTAATGCTTCTAAATGTTCAGGAATAATGTTTTCAATTTTCAAATTATCTCCTATTAAAGCACCAGCAATAATATATGTCCCTGCTTCTATTCGATCTGGGATAGTTTCAATAGATGCTTTATGCAATTTTTCTACCCCTTCAATAACTATTTTACTAGTCCCTGCCCCTTTAATTTTAGCTCCCATATTATTTAAAAATGTAGCTATATTTACAATTTCTGGTTCCTTTGCTGCATTTTCAATTGTTGTTTTTCCTTTAGCTTTAACGGCAGCTAAAATTGTATTTACGGTAGCCCCGACACTAGGCATATCAAGATATAAATGGCTTCCTTTTAATTCGTCAGCGTATATCGTATATTTATTACCTTCTTCTATTACGGTTGCACCTAGTGCACGATAACCTTTTAATGTTTGATCAATAGGTCTGGCGCCGATATTACAGCCACCTGGAAAATACATTTCTACTTTTTTATATTTACCTAATAAAGCGGACATAAAATAATATGATGCCCTTAATTTTCGTGAAATGTTTTCAGGTATTTCTTTATTTTCTATATTTTGGCAATTTATTAGTAAACTGTTATTATCTTTTTGCATTTTAGCTCCCAAATATTCTAATATTTCTTTTAAAGCGTCAATATCAGATATATCAGGAATGTTATCAATTCGAACTTCTTCGTCACATAAAATAGAAGCTGGAACAAGTGCTACAGCACTATTTTTAGCCCCACTAATTTGGATGCTACCTGATAATTTGTAACCTCCTTTAATTAACATTTTTTTCATATAATCACAATCCTTTATTTTTATTTGCATTTTCATGGTTAGTTTTTCCTTGTTGATATTATTTGGCGTGGATTATAAACATTAAATTATTATTTAAGTATTCCCTAATGTCATTAGACCGAGCAATTTGTAATTCGGTATTAATGTTTATTTTAATTATTCGTAGTTATACGCATTTACGTGTGCTAGCAGTGCTTATGCCACTGCTACCATGAAGCACTAACTTAGCTTCAGTTTTTTTATGAGGAGATATTGTGGTAGTTTATATTAGGCTCCTCTTTATATATTCCATGCGTTATGCCCAAAGAAGGTGCAAGTAAATCCCTCTTTGTTTGGAAAATAAAAACTTCTAATTTAGGAATTTTTACATTTTGAAGACTATTAAAATTTATGTATATTTCACTTTGACTTTGGCATTAATACAATAATCTTTGCTTTAATTGGTAAGTCTTATATTTTCTTATATGTTAACTTTTCCATTTATCATTACAAAATCAAAGTTTTTTTGCTTCATACTCTTCTAAAATGTATCTTGTCCACTCAAATTATTAATATTAAATTGAGGAATAACAAATTTTGGGCTTTAACACGGCAAATATTTCTTTAATATACTCCTCCAATGTAACTATATAATTTTATTAAAAGAAAGTCAATTTATTTAATTTATTGTTGACATAAATGAACAATTGCAACGAGTAATAAAAGTATAATACCTAGGACATTAGCATATTTGCCGATTATATTACTAGTGTATTTGCCAATGGTAAGTCCAATGTAAGTAAAAGAAAAGCTGCAAATGGAAAAAGTTGTAGTAGCTAAAAAAATATTGTTTGTTAAAGCTGGTAACCCTAATCCAGTCGATAATGAGTCAATACTTACTAAAAACGCAAATAAAAATATACCAATAATATTTAAATTAATTGTTGGTTCTTCATCATTAAATAAATCTATAAATAGTTTTATAGCTAAAATTATTAAAATTGTACTTAATATAAATTTAGAATTAAATTTTAATATATCTAAAATTCGTGCTCCAATTAACATGCCGATTAACGGCATTATAAAATGCATGATTCCAACAATTATACTGATTAAATTAATTCGTGATTCTTTAATTTTTAAAGTACCTATTGATAATGATAGTGAAAAAGTGTCCATACTAAGTCCTATTCCAATTAATAATAAACTTATAAATTCTTGCATAATAAAACCTCTTAATTAATTGTATTTAAGAGGTTTTATTTTATTGCATATATTTATTAATCACTTCAGATATATATAGATCATATTCAATATTTTTGGTAGAATTTTCTTCGGCTTCTAGTAAACATAAGGGGGGAAATAAGACACACCACCAATTTTCTCCTTGACCTTGGCCTAATTCTATTACCAAAGACTCGTAGTTACCTTCTTCATAAGTTATTCCTTTAAATTCTTTTTGAGGAAAGTAGTTATTTCCGTAATTAATTTGATATTCGGAACTATAATGGCTTATTATAGGTTTTAATTCACTTTGAAGTTCTATAATATTTTGACGAGCAGTATTGATATCAGAAACATTTGATGTTGAGGAAACTAATTTAGGATATATTTCTTTAATTATATTCATTTTATTTACTTGATCAATTGGATTGTTACTATTAGCGATAATGCGAAAACGTATGGACTCTTCGGGAATAATAACTGATTGTTTTTTTTGATATATTACTAACATATAAATTATAATTATGATAACTATTATTATTTTTTTCATAAAAAATATCACCTGTCTATATATTGGGTGATATTGATATTTTTTATTCAAAATTAGTAATAAATAAATAGCGATCTTTTCCAGTTAAGTCTTGTTCTAAAGTTATTCTAGTATTAGGAAAAGTCTTTTTGGCTAGTAATTGAAGGATTTTTCCTTGATTAGCGCCAATTTCAAAAGCTAGTATATATTTATCTAAAAGAAAGTTAGTACATTCTTGAAATATTCTCTCATAGATTGCTAAACCATTGTTATCGGCATATAGAGCAATTTTAGGTTCGTACTTTTTTACAATTGGCATTATCTCATCATTTTGAGCGACATATGGCGGGTTGCTTATTACAACATTATATTTTTTTTGAACATTTTTGAATAAATCGCTATTTATAAATTCTATCTCAGCTTCATTTATTTGAGCATTTTTTTGGGCTACTTTTAACGCTTCTTTTGATATATCTACTGCAGTTACTTGACTATTTGGTAGTTCTTTTTTAATAGTTATTGCTATACAACCACTGCCTGTCCCAATATCTAGTACTTGAGGATTGGTTAAATTATATTTCTTTATAAGATTTAGACAGCGAAATACTAATTCTTCTGTTTCAAAACGAGGTATTAAAACGTTTTTGTTTACTTGTATTTTATATCCATAAAAGTCAACGTTCCCTATAATATATTGTAAAGGCTCTCCTTGTTTATATCGTTTTAAATTTTGATAATATTCGTTTGGTTGAGAATATTTTTTTAAATATTTTATATCATTCATTTTCTAATTTTAATCTTTGGTCTTCAGCAATTAAAGCGTCAATAATTGGCTCTAATCCACCATCCATTACACGGTCTAATTCCATTATAGTAAAATTAATTCGGTGATCAGTAACACGATTTTGAGGATAATTATAAGTTCTTATTTTTTCTGATCGATCTCCAGTACCAATTTTGTTTTTACGTAAGTTCCCTAATTCTTGATCTTGTTGGCGTTGCATTTCGTCATGTAATTTTATTTTTAGAACATTTAAGGCTTTTTCGCGGTTTTTTATTTGACTACGTTCATTTTGGCATGTAACTACTATTCCGGTTGGAATATGAGTAATTCTTACTGCTGAGTCGGTTGTATTTACATGTTGGCCGCCTGCTCCACTACTACGATATACATCTATTTTTAAATCTGATTCTTTTATGTCAATATTTACTTCTTCGACTTCTGGCATTACAAGTACTGTTGCAGTTGAAGTATGAACACGTCCTTGAGTTTCCGTAACTGGTACTCTTTGGACACGATGAGAACCACTTTCAAATTTTAATTTTGAATAAACATTTTCTCCTTTAATCATACATTCAACTTGGCTAAATCCACCACTTGTTCCTTCTACTTCATTAATAATTTCAATTTTCCAATTATTTTTCTCGGCGTAATAAGTGTACATTCTAAATAAATCGCCGGCAAAAATATTAGCTTCATCACCACCAGCCGCTCCACGAATTTCCATAATGACATTTTTACCGTCATTTTCATCTTTAGGAATTAATAATACTTCTAGTTGATGGGTTATTTCAGAAATTTGTGTATTTAAATTATCTATTTCTTGACTGGCCATTTCATGCATTTCAGGATCATTTAGCATGGTATGGGCTTCGGCTAAATTTTGTTCTAACTTTAATAATTCTTGATATTTTAAAACTATTTCTTCTAAATCTTTATGTTCCTTTGATAGAACTTTTAATTTATTATAGTCAGATAGAACTTCAGGCTTTGTCATTTCGACACTTAATTCTTCATATTTATTTTTTATTGTTTCTAGTCTTTCTTTCATATTTTCCCTTTCTATTAGGATTTTACTTACATACCAATATTGGCTTCATCTTCTGGCTCATTTATTACAACTAAATCTTGTAAATCGTCATCATTATCATCTGTTTCTTCTTCGTTATAAAATATTTCATCTTCTTCTGGTTCGATTTCTTCTTCATTATCTTCTTCTATTTCCTCTGACAACAATTCTTCATCTTCTTCTTCGTCAATGACTATCTTAGCACTATATTTAGCTTTTAAATCCCAATATCCATCTTCAAGCATTATAAAACGTTGATCGGTAGATAGTAATTCAAAAAAATCTCCTATTTGTGCTACAAAATCGTCATCACTTAAATTGAATACTTTAGCTACTTGTTGAAACAATTCATTTATTTTCATTTTCTTTTTAGCTTCAGTTAAAATCATAAATGCTACATCGTCATATGACATAGCGTTAATTTCCTCTTGGGTATAATCTTTTAATTTCATCTTTTCCTCCTACATTTCGCTTGGAATATATATTCCTAGTAATTCTAACATATCTTTTATAATATTGTTAGATAAATTTAATAAATATAACCAATCTTGTTGTTTTTTGACATCTTCTAAATTATTTATATGATTGAATTGATAAAATGCATTCAATAAAACGCACAAATCGTAAAGATAATTGGCAATGTAAGATGGCATACGATACTTGTAGGCGTTTTGAAGGTTGTTTTCTAAGTCTAAAATTTGGAGACGAAGATTACGGTCATAGTCGTTATAGATTTCTTCACTTAAATAATCGTTGATAGTATAGGTTTTAAGAATTTTATTCATTCTTAAATATGTATATAATATGTATGGACCAGTTTTACCTATTACTTCAGAAAATTTATTTATATCAAATATATAATCTTTTTCGCGATTGTTTTGCAAATCAGCAAATTTAATTATAGAATTAACTATTTTATCTTGGTCGTCTTGGCTTAAATTAATATTACTATCTTTTAAAGATATAAATGCTGATTTTACGTCATTAAATAAATCGTCTAATTTTGGAGCTTTTCCTGCTCTAGTTTTAAAAGGTTTACCATCGATACCATTTACAGTTCCAAAAGGCAAGTGCTCAAGTTTTGTTGATTTAGTTAAATTTGATTTGTAACATACATTAAATACTTGATGGAAATGTAATGCTTGACGAGCATCAGTTAAATATAAAATATAATTTGGCTTAAAATCTTGCATTCTTTGATAAATAGTTGCTAAATCTGTTGTTCCGTATAAATATGCTTTGTTACTTTTTTGGTAAAGAAGAGGTGGTAATTCTTCATCTTTTTCAATATTGGCATCAATTATTATAGCTCCTTCGCTTTCTTGAAGAAGATTTTTCTGTTTAAGATAATTGGTTAAAGGCTCAATGTATTGATAAGCATCGGACTCACCGTACCAATAATCAAAATCAACATCTAAAAATTTATATAATCTTTTTATATCTGACCCTGATATACGGCATATTTCTTGCCAATACTCAAGGTATTGGGGATTTTTATTTTGTAATTCATAAGTAATTTCTGCACATTGTTCTTTTATTGTTGGATTTTCTTTACATAAATTACTAATCTCAGGATATATTCTTTCGAGGATGTTTATTGTAATTGCTGATGGCTCTATATTTTCTTTTTGTAAGCCATATATTACTTGGCCTATTTGAAGACCAATATCTCCAAAGTGAACATCAGATATTACTTTATGACCAAAATACTTTATAATTCTTTTTATTGATTCGCCAACAATTGCACTTCTTAGATGACCAACATGTAATGGTTTAGCAATATTTGGTCCACCATAATCAATAACATATGTTTTAATTTCATCCATTTCTATAGCATACTTAGGTTGGCAATTCATCAAATGCAATTTTTCATTAATGTATTTATTAGCTAAAGTAAAGTTAACAAATCCTGGTTTTACACATTCAACTTTGGAAAAGTAAGGATATTCTTGGAATTTTATAGCTATTTTTTTACCTATATCAAAAGGATTTTGGTGAATTTGTTTAGCTATTTTAAAAGCACCGTCATATTGGTAATCACATAGATCGGGACGATTTGATTTAATGACACAGGCAAATTCGTGGGGATATTCTAATTCAATTAGGATTTTTTCTAATAAACTATTTAGTTCTTTATTAATCATTTATTTTTCCTCTTTCTATTTCTAATATTATCTTGTTAATCTCGGGGTTACTTTCAATTCGGTAAGTAAATTCTATCCTATTTTCTAAATATTCATATTGATGATATAGACAATTAATAGCAAATGAATATTTAGGATTATTTAGTTCTAATAAGTATTCATTACGGGCATAGTCAATTGAAAATTTTGATTCATTGTTTTTTTTATGAAAAATAAAATTTTCTGGTGTTAATAATACTTGATACTTTGTGTCCTCAATATTAAATACAAGATAATTATTTTCAATTTTATAACTAATATTTTGATGATTTAGTACTATGTTTTCATTCTGATAAAGCCGGAAGTTTAATTGCATTTAATGTAAACACCTCTTTTTTTCTAAAACATTATAACATAAGCATATTGCTTTTGCACTTATAAATTATTGTTTTTTTTACATACTAAAAATAGGTGTTTATTATGAAATGGATTAAGTTAAGCTGTAAACTTTTTATTTTTGGTGTAATTAGTGCATTTATTATTTTAATTGGCCTGTATGTTTATGCCTATTTGGCACCTGCTTTAGATATTAAAAATGCTAATCAATTACTTATTTATGATGATAAAGAAGAATTAATTTATCAAGGCTCTAGTTCTAATAGTTGGGTTAATATTGAGGATATTTCTCAAGATGTTATTGATGCAGTTATTAGTGTAGAAGACAAAAATTTTTATAGTCATCATGGTTTTGACTATTTAAGAATTGTTAAAGCTTTATATTTAAATTTTAAAAATAATGGTATAGTTCAAGGAGCTTCAACAATAAGCCAGCAATATGTTAAAAATTTATATTTAGAATTTGATAAAACTTGGGAAAGAAAAATAGAAGAAGCTTTGTTAACAATGAAGTTGGAAATGCATTATGAAAAAGATGAAATTTTAGAAGGATATTTAAACTCTATTAATTTTGGACAAGGTAATTATGGTATTGAAAATGCTAGTTATTATTATTTCAATAAAAGTCCAAAAGATTTATCATTAGAAGAAGCAATAATGTTAGTTGGTATTCCTAAAAATCCAAATAATTATAATCCAGTTGTTAATTATGATAAGGCTGTTGAAAGAGCAAAAGTAGTTGCTCAAACAATGGTAAATAATAAAATTATTTCTCAAGAAGTATGTGATAGTTTATATAAAGAAAAGTTGGAAATTTATGGTAAAAGGAAACAGAATAATCTGCAAACTTTAATGTATTATCAAGATGCTGTTAATAGAGAATTAAAAAGTTTAACTGAAATTCCTAAATCTTTAATTGATGCTGGAGGGCTTAAAATTTATACTTCTTTGAATGTACAAGCTCAAACTTATTTAGAGCAAGCGATTATTAAAAATATGGATGAAGAGGATAATTTACAAGTAGCTAGTATTCTAGTTAACCCTCATAATGGAGAAGTAATGGCATTGGTTGGAGGATATGATTACGCTGTAAGCCAATATAACAGAGCTATTCAGTCGAAAAGGCAGGTCGGATCTACTATCAAGCCCATATTATATTATGCTGCTTTAGAAAATGGAATGGTTAGTTCTTCTACTTTTTTGAGTGAGCCTACTACATTTGTTTTTGCTTCAAATCAGACATATTCTCCAGCTAATTTCAATAACAAATATGGAAATAAGGATATAACTATGGCTGCGGCTATTTCTTATTCTGATAATATATATGCCGTAAAGACTCATTTATTTTTAGGCGAAGATGTATTAGTAGATACAACAAAGAGGATGGGTATTAGTGCTAATTTACCTAAAGTTCCTTCTTTAGCTCTTGGTACAAGTGAAATAAGTATGCTAGATTACGCTACTGGCTATACTACGTTAGCGAGTGGCGGATATAAAAGAAATCTAGGTTTTATTAGGAAAGTTGAAGATATGCATGGAAATGTTCTTTATGAAAGGGAAAACGAAGATAAATTAGTATTGAACTATAATTATGTATATATTTTAAATGAGTTAATGACTTCCACTTATAATAGTGCATTTGATGATTATAATTCACCAACTGTTATTTCAATTGCTGGACAAATTTCAAGAAAATACGCCGTTAAGACCGGATCTTCAGGAACTGATTTTTGGATGGTTGGTTATAATCCAGACATTTTAATGATGGTTTGGAATGGCTATGATGATGCTAAGGAATTAAAAGTTAGTCAAGGCGCTATAAGCAAAAAAATTTGGGTTGAAACTGTAGAAAATGTATTAAAAGATAAGGAAGCACATTGGTATGAGCAACCGGAAAATGTCGTAGGAATTCCTTTGGATGCTGTAACTGGTAAGCCGACTAGTGATGCAAGTAAAAGTGTAATTTATTATTATGTAAAAGGCAGTGAAGGAACTTATTCAAAAGAATCATATGTAAGTAAAGAAAAAACAACTCCTAAAAGTTAAATGAAGTTGTTTTTACTTGTCAATTTTAATATTTATTTGATATTGATTACCTAAATCAAACTCTTCTATGTTAATATTATATCCTTGGCCTTGTAAATTATTAACATCAGTACGGATAATATTAACTGCTTCACCAATATTTTTACTGTTATTTATAGATACTGGGCTTGCTGTTATTGTTTCCATGTTTGTTTGAGTACTTATTGGCTGATTGGTATCTACTATTTGAGCATTGTTAGTAGGCATGTCAAAATCTAAAGTTTCTAGCTCTTGGGTTGGTGGAGAAGATACTGTATTAATAGAGTTTTCGGTAATAGGTTCAGGTGTAGCAACTTGAAACATATTTTCATTTGTTGGCTCCATACTTATACCTGTATCCATATTAGCAGCAGTTTCTGTTCCAAAATTGAAAAATTTATTTTCTGGTTGAGGTAATGTTTGGTTGTCAAAATTCTCTAAGTTAGAGCTATTTGCCATTTGATTATTTTTTTCTTCATTAACTACGTCAATTGGAAGAGCTCCACTAAACTCTGTCATAATATTTTCTGGTACCATCATACTTTCCACACTCCTTCTTTGGCGATTTGGATTTATATCTTGTGCTTGATTTTTTATTTCTTCAATACTTGGCATTGGATCTATTACTGGAATAGTTCCATTATTGTTAGATTCTTTATCTTTTTTTAATTCTAAATCTAATTGACGAACTGTTAGTCTTTCATTAATAATACGATGTAACCAGTATTTTTGTTTTTCTTTATCATCTACTGTTAGTAAAGCTCGAGCATGTCGTTCACTGATTTTTTCGTTCATTAAAGCTTGTTGCACTTCTTCGTCTAAATTTAGTAAACGTAGCTTATTAGCAATAGCTGGCTGAGATAAGCCCATCTTTTTAGCTAATTGTTCCTGGGTCAAATATCCTTTATCAAGAAGATTTTTGTATGATCTAGCTTCTTCTATAGGAGTTAAATCACGTCGTTGAACATTTTCAACTAGAGCTACTTCAGCGCTTTTATTATCATCTATATTAGAGATAACTGCAGGAACGGAAACTAGTCCTGCCATTGTTGCAGCCTTATATCTTCTCTCTCCTGCTATTATTTCGTACTTATTCCCAAGTTTTCTTAAAACTAATGGCTGGATAATTCCGTGCTCTTTTATTGAATCTGATAATTCCTTTAACCCTTGTTCATCAAACGCAAGACGTGGTTGAAATCTATTTGGAATTATATCATCTATGTTTACTTGTAGTACTTCTGATTCTAAGTTCACACTATCACAGCCCCTTTACTATCTATCATTTATTATGATACATTATTTTGCTTTTTTTTTCAATGGCTTTTTAATTATTTTATCGTAGGCGCGAGGATAGTTTTGAGGTGATGATGAAATTTTTTTTATATTTATTAAATTTCTAATGCTTTTTTCAAATGGCAATTCAAACTTGTTAATATTTAATATTGTTCCTCCCAAAATTTCTACCGCATAGTTAAAATTTTCTTCATTTTCTAATGTACCTTTCATAGCTACAAAGTTGCCACCAATTCTTACCATTGGGATTGCCAATTCACATAAAGTTAACATGTTAGCTACTGCTCGTGATGTTACAAGATCAAATGATTCTTGGTGATTTTTGGCAAATTCTTCAGCGCGACTGTGGATAATTATTGTGTTATCAACATTGAGTTTTAATTTTAACTGTTCTAAAAACGTTATTTTTTTTTGGTTTGAATATAATAAAGTTACTTTTAAATGTGGAAACAATATTTTTAATATTATTCCTGGAAACCCTGCGCATGTGCCAATGTCAAGAATATTATTTATTTTGTTGAAATCTATTTCTTTAACAAGTGTTAATGAATCATAAAAATGTTTTAAGTATATTTGGGAAATATCTACAATTCTGGTTAAATTGGTATGTTGGTTATACTCTGTTAAAAAATCAGCGTAGGTTTTTAATTGCTTTTGTTGGGTTTCATTTATTTCAATATTTAGTTCTTTAAGAGCGATAATAAATTCTTGATCATTCATTTTTATTGTACTCCTTTTTTAAATAAATACTTAATATTGATATATCTGAAGGATTTACCCCGCTAATTCTGGTTGCTTGAGCAATTGTTTCAGGACGAACTTGCTGAAGTTTTTGACGAGCTTCTGAAGCAAGATTTTTAACTTTACTATAATCAATATCTTTTGGAATTTGCTTTGATTCTAATTTTAAAAGTTTATCTACTTCTTTATATGTTTTTTGAATATAACCATCATATTTAATACTTATTTCTACTTGTTCTATTATATCTTTAGGATAATTAATAGAAAAGAATTGTTGTAAAAAAACTATAGTAATTCCTGGTCTTTTTACAAGTTGTTCAAGGGAAAGAGACATATTTGAGACACTTAAGTTTTGACTTTTAAATGCCTCCTCTACTTCTGGAGTTATTTTTAATTTATTGTTTTGTAAAAATTCTTTTAATTCGGCAATTTTTTGTTCTTTGTTCAATAGTTTTTGATATTGTTCTTGAGTTATTAATCCTTGTTCATAACCGTATTTTCTTAAACGCAAATCGGCATTGTCATGCCTTAATATGAGACGGAATTCAGCACGAGACGTTAACATTCTATATGGTTCTTTTGTTCCTTTGGTTACTAAATCATCTATTAATACTCCAATGTATGCTTCATTTCTTTTTAAAATAAGTGGCTCTTTATTTCTTAATTTGTTAGCTGCATTTATTCCAGCCATTAAGCCTTGGGCTGCGGCTTCTTCATAACCACTTGTGCCATTAATTTGGCCTGCTGTGAAAAGATTAGCTACCAATTTTGTTTCTAATGAGGCTTTTATTTGTAATGGATCAATAGCATCATATTCAATAGCATAAGCATATTTAGTAATTACAGCATTTTCTAATCCTTTTAAACTATGAACCATTTGTTCTTGAATATCATATGGCATTGAAGTGGAAAATCCTTGTAAATACCAGTCATCATAATATTTACTTTCTGGTTCCAAGAATAATTGGTGACGCTCTTTATCGCTAAAACGAACTATTTTATCTTCAATAGAAGGGCAGTATCTAGGACCTACTCCTTCTACATACCCACCATACATACTTGATTTTGATAGATTTTGACGAATTATTTCATGGGTTTTTTCATTAGTATATAACAAATAACATTTTTCTTGCTCGCTAGGAATGTAACAAGCGGGGAAATCATGGTTAAAAGTTAGTGGTTCTGGGCTGCCAAGTTCTTCTTGCATTTGGGAAAAATCAATTGAATCTTTCTTTATTCTTTGTGGAGTTCCTGTTTTTAATCTTTGGATTGTAAACCCTTCTCTTTTTAGAGCATCACTTAAAAAATTAGATCTTTTTTCGCCATGTGGTCCTCCAGGAGTTTTTGTATCTCCTACTAATATCGTTCCTTTTAGATAGGTACCTGTTGTTAAGATTAAGGCTTGACATGCTATTTCTTGTTTATTTTCAAGGATTACGCCTTTTATTTGTTTATCTTTAACAATGATATCTTCAACCATAGCTTCAATTATATCTAAATTTTCTATTGACTGAAGTTCTTTTAACATATTATTAGGGTAAGTTATCTTATCTGCTTGCGCTCTTAATGATCTTACAGCAGGGCCTTTGGCATTATTAAGCATTTTAATTTGAAAATGGGATTTATCTGCCACTTTACCCATTAAGCCGCCTAGAGCGTCGATTTCCCGAACAATTATTCCTTTTGCTGTCCCACCTATTGAAGGATTACAAGGCATATCAGCTATATTTTTGATATTTGCAGTAATTAGTGCGGTTTTAAATCCTAATTTGCTTGCAGCATTCGCTGCTTCACAACCAGCATGACCGCCTCCGACAACTATAATTTCGTAATTCATTTAAACCCCTACTTTCCTAAACAAAATTTACTAAACAGCTCATCAATTAATTCATCTTTATATGTAGCACCGATTATCTCTCCTAATAAATCCCAACAATTTTTTATATCAACTGTTAAAAAATCTACTGGAACTTCATTATTTAGTTGTTCTTCTACTTCATCTATAATCTTTATTGCTCTTTTTACTAAAGAAATTTGACGAGCATTCGATAAGTAAGTTAAATCTTTTTGAGAAAATGATTCTAAATTAAACATTTCAACAATTGCTTTTTTAAGATCATTTAAGCCATTAGGTTCAATAGTATTTCCTCTAATAATTTCATTTTTTATATCTTCAGAAAGAGTAAGTGTTGAAGATAAGTCACATTTATTAACAAATATAATGTGTTTTTTCTTTTTAATTTTAGTTAATAATTCCTGGTCTTCAGGAAGTAACTTTTCATTATTATTTAAAACTAATATTACTAAATCTGCTTTATCAATTGTTGCTAAACTTTTATCAACACCAATTTTTTCTACTAGATCTTCTGTTTTTCTAATACCAGCGGTATCGATGAAATTTATTTTTATACCTGCTAATATGATAGATCCTTCAACTATGTCTCTAGTAGTTCCAGCTATATTTGTAACTATGGCTTTATTTTCTTCTAATAGTGAATTTAATATACTGCTTTTTCCTACATTTGGACGACCAATTATCGCTACATCTATGCCCTCTTTAATAATTTTAGAGTTATTGGATTCATTTAATATTTCCAAAAGTTTGGCTTTAATGTCTTTTAACTTTGGTTTTAAAACATTATGAGTTATTTCTTCGGCATCTTCATATTCAGGAAAATCTATATTAACTTCTATGTTGGCCATTAAACTTAAAATTTCTTGACGAAGATTCTGAATAATTCTTGAAAGTTCTCCCGTCAATTGGTTAATGGCTAAAGAGCGGGAATTTTCTGTTTGAGCGTTTATTATATCACTAACAGCTTCAGCTTCGATTAAATCTATTCTTCCATTTAAAAAAGCTCTTTTTGTAAATTCTCCTGGCTCTGCTAAACGGCAGCCGTTTGTTAGTAATAGTTCGAGGATTTTATTGGTTGATGCTATGCCACCATGACAATTAATTTCAACTACATCTTCAGTTGTAAATGTTTTAGGAGCTCGCATTACTGAAACTAATACTTCATCAATTATTTTATCGTTCTCGTAAATGTGACCATAGTTGATAGTATGGGATTCAACTTTAGTTAAATCTTTTCCTTTATATATTTTATTTGTTATTGCTATTGCTTCTGGACCACTAAGCCTCACAATTGAAATAGCTCCTACCCCTAAACTAGTTGAAATAGCGCAAATTGTATCTTCCATATAATCACTTCCGTTTGATATTATATCACATAATTATTTCCCGGGAAATAATCGAGTTATTTTTATTTTCCTATTTCCCGGGAAATAATTAAGATTCATTCTTTGAATATTTCTTGGGAAATATTCAAAAGATTAAAAAAACCATTTTCATGGTTTATTCGTTATATTTAATAATTACGTGACGGTTTGGTTCTTCGCCTTCGCTTACTGTAGAAATATTTTTAAAGTTTGCTAATGCATTATGAACTATTCGGCGTTCATATGAATTCATATTTTCCATTGTTGTATCAATCTTTGTTTTTTGAACTTCTTTTGCTAAACGTTTTGCAAGTCTTTCAAGATGTTGTTGTTGTTTTTCTTTATAATTTTCGACATCTAAAATTATGTATGGATATTTTTCAATTTGATTATATACTTTTTGGCGCAAGATTGTTTGAAGGGCTGACAATGTTTTCCCGTTTTTACCAATCAATATAGAATTATTATCTGAATACATTTTAATACTAATTTGTTCACCACGAATTTTTGTTTCGAATGAAACGTCTATACCCATATTTTTGGTTAATTCTTGAAGATAATCACGAAGGTAACTTGCTACTTCTTCATTTTTTATAACTTTTAATTTATAAGTAGTCCCTTTAAATAGACCACTTTTAGACTCTTCAAAATTATATAGTATGTCTTTTTCAGTAACACCCATTTCCTTTAATGCTTTTTCAATTAACGCCTCTTTATTCTTTCCTTCAAATATTTCTACTTTCATATACTACTTCCTCTTTTCTAAACTTTTATTAATTATTATATTTTGGAAAACTGCAAATGCATTAGTTACAATCCAATAAAGCGCAATAGCAGTTGGTAAACTGAATGATGCTAAGGAAATCATAATAATCATAAATTTCATCATAAATTGCATTTGTTTTTCCATTTCTCCGTTAGCTTGAGAATTCATTGTTTTTTTGAATGAGAAATATGTACTTAAAATAATTAATGCTATTAAAAGTATGTATATATATTGGCCATTACTTATTCCAACCCAAGGAGTCATTCCTAATTTCATTCCGAAGAAAAAATCACCTTCGAAAATTGCTGGAACTCTATTAATTGCTTCTAGAAAAGCAAAGAATAATGGTAATTGGATGAACGCTAATAAACAGCCAGATACTGGATTAATGTTGTACTTTTTATAGATAAACATTGTTTCTTGACTTTTCATCATTAAAGATTCTTTATCTGTTTTATTTTTATACTTTTTCTCTAATTTAGCTATTTCTGGTTGAGCTTTTTTTAAATTTTCTGACTGAAGCATTGACTTACGAGAAAATGGTAACATTATTAAACGAATCAACAATCCGACTATCATAACTGATAGACCCATATTTTTTACTAAGTACCCTACTTTTAATATTACATACGCTAATGGTTTAACTAGTAACGATTCCCATAAACTTGAGTATTCACCAGAACCTAATTTAAAATCTTTACAAGTAGGAACTTGATTGATGATTTCAACATTGTGTTTTTCATATAATTCAACTAATTCAGGTTCCTCTGGTTTACATAATATATTTGCTGTTATCGTTTGGCCTGTTTCTTCATATATTACTGCTTTATTACCATCTTTTACATATTTAGTACAACCACTGCTTAGTAAGATTATACATAACAATGTAATAACTTTTAATTTTGCCTTCACTATTTCACCTTTTCTTTAATTAATGATATTAAGCTAGTGCTCAGAATAGAAAATTTAACATTAGCACAGCTCTTCCTAATCATTATAATATAATTAAAGCCCTTTGAAAACATATTTTTGTTATTGTCGATAATATATCTTACTTGTCTTTTAAGTTTGTTACGAGCCACAGCGTTACCAACTTTTTTTCCAATAGCTATTCCAAATTTTGTTTTTTCTTCATCAGTAGGCATTTCATAAATAACAAAATATTGATTTTTAATATATTTTCCATTGTGAATAATATTACTAAAATCTTGATCTTTTTTTACTACTTCACACTTTTTTATTTGAAAAACCTCCTTATAGAATAAAAAACCACTAATGTGGTTTGTTTATTTGCAAAGTTGTTTACGTCCCTTTTTTCTTCTTGATTTAAGAATATTTGTTTCCTTACGAGCAAAGAAACCATGTTTTTTTGCTTTTTTTCTTTTATTTGGTTGATAAGTTCTTTTCATTAATTTGCACCTCCACATCTAAATAAAGCTTTCTTATTATAATATTAGATTCTAAAAAAAGTCAAGTGCATAAAATTATCAACAAATTATCTGTGGATATGTGGATAACTTTTTAAACATGTGTATTAAAAATTTGTGGATAATGTGGATAATTGCCGGAATGCCAAGAATTATGCTTTGTTGTTTGTTTATAAATATGTTAATAAACTGTGCATTTAAAAAATTTATAAAAATTATGCTTTTAATTTTCCACAAGTTGAGATAAAATAACTTTACCAATGAGCGGACTGTGGGGTGTAGTAATGGTAACTGAAGAAGTTTGGAAAAAATTTTTAGAAATTATCAGTAATGAAACAAACCCAGTTTCTTTTGCTACATGGTTCGCTAATATTAAACTTTTAGAAGCAACTGATGAAAAAATTGCCATTGAGGTTCCTATGACAATTCATAAAAATATGTTAGGAGATAATTATTATAATTTAATAGAAGATACTTTTAATAAATTAACTGGTAAAACTTTTGATATTGAGTTTTATTTAGAAGGTGAATTTAAAAAGAATTCGGTACAAAATATTATTGAAAATACAATTGATGACGTTATTACTAGTAATGGTGCGCAAGAGACTTTTGTCAGTAATTTACAACCTAATTTAAATTTTGATAATTTTGTAGTAGGGGATACAAATAGATTTGCTAAAACTGCTGCTTTAGCTGTTGCTGAGTCACCTGGTAAAATATATAATCCTCTATTTATTTATGGAAAAAGTGGGTTAGGTAAAACTCATTTAATGCATGCGATTGGAAATTACATAAGTCAACATAGTAATTTAAAGGTTTTATATACAACAAGTGATGATTTTAGAAATGATTTTACTGGCATTGCTAATCTTAATGATTATGAAAATTCTTTAGATTATGCAAATAATTTTAAAAATAAATATCGTAATGTCGATGTATTGATAATAGATGATATTCAGTACTTGGTTGGGGCAGAAAAAACGCAGCAAGAATTTTTTCACACTTTTAATGAATTACATCGTAATAATAAGCAAATTATTATTAGTTCCGATCGATCTCCTGAGGATTTAAAACTATTACAAGAGCGACTGCGAAGTAGATTTACTTGGGGATTGCCTGTAGATATTTTTCCACCAGATTTTAACTTAAGGTGCTTGATTTTAAAGGATAAAATGAAAAATTTTTCTTGGGCTGATAAAGTTTCTGAAGAAGCCATAGAATATATTGCAAGTAATTGTGATGGCGATGTCAGAGCTTTGGAAGGAACATTAAATAGATTAGCAGCAATGATAGCAATGAATGTTCCAAGTAAAATTACTTTAGAATTGGCAATTGATTATTTAAAAGATTATTTATCTAAAAATATATATACCAATAATCAAATATCTAGTGTTCAAAAGGCTGTTGCTGATTACTATAACTTAACTGTAGATATTTTAAAAAGCAAAAAAAGAAGTGCAAATATCGCTTATCCAAGACAAATAGCCATGTATTTATGTAGGTTATTAACTGATGAATCTTTTCCAAGAATTGGTTTAGAATTTGGAAATCGAGATCATTCGACAGTAATTCACGCTTGTGATAAAATAGAAAGTGATTTGAAAGATAATAAACAATTGCAAGAAATAATAAATGAAATAAAAGAAAAATTATAATTGTTTATTAATTGTTAATAAATAACAAGTTATACACAGTTTAAAGATTAATAATTTGCGGAAAACAAAGGAAAAGGTATACTTATTCACATTATCAACTGCATTATTAACATTAATATAAAAATAAATAGAAAGAAGGAAAATTATGAAATTTACAATTGAAAAAAATTTATTACTTGAAAATTTAAGCAATGTTGCTAAAGCAATATCATCTAAAAACGTTATCCCTGTTTTAAGCGGAATAAAATTTGATTTAAATGATGAAGGGTTATTTTTAACTGCTAGTGATAGTGAATTAACTATAAGAACTTTTATTGAAAGTAAAAAGATAACTAGAATAGAAAGTCAAGGATCTATTATTATTCAAAGTAAATTTATATTAGATATTATAAGAAAAATGCCTAGTGATTTAATTAACTTTGAATTAATGGATGGATTTAAAATTAAAATATATACGGAAACAAGTCAATATGATTTAAATTGTTTAGATTCTAATGATTATCCTAATTTAAAATTAGAGGAAAGCAAAAATCCTTTAGTTATTAATAGTTCAGTATTTAAAACAATTATTAATCAAACATCTTTTGCAATTTCAACTCAAGAATTAAGGCCATTATTGACTGGAATTAATTTTAAAATTAATGGAGACTTATTGGAATGTATAGCAACTGATTCTTATCGATTAGCCAAAAAGAATATTAAGCTTGATTCAAGTGTTGAAGAAGAAGTGAATATTGTTATTCCTGGAAAAAATATAATTGAATTGGATAAAATAATCAATGATGATGAAAATATGGAAATGCATATATTTAATAATAAAGTTTTATTTAAATATAAAAATATTTTGTTTCAAACTAATTTGTTAAGTGGTACTTATCCAAATACAGCTAATTTAATTCCTACAGAATTTGATATTATAGTTAATACAAAATTAAATGAATATTATTCAGCTATTGATAGAGCTGCATTATTGACACAAGGTAAAGACAAAAATATTGTTAAAATGCGAATTAAAGATGATTCGATGATTATTAATTCTTATGCTTCTGAAATAGGAAAAGTTGAAGAAAAGTTAAGCATTGAAACTTCTAAAAATGCAAGTATTGATATTTCTTTTAGCGCTAAGTATATGTTGGAAGCTTTAAAGACATTTAAAGATGATGATATTTTGATTCTTTTAAATGGAGAAGTTAAACCAATAGTGATTAAATCAGTTAAAGATGAATCATTGATTCAATTAATTTTACCAATTAAAACTTACTAGATTTTAAAATCTAGTTTTTTTGTGGATAAATTAGTACTTATCGACAATATGTTACAAATTTCGACTTTTTAATGTGGTATAAGGGAGGCAATTTTTAATGAAAGGGGGGCTTATAATTTGAATTCTTATGAGATAAACCGTAGTACATTAGCAATAATTCCTGAAAATGGTAATAGTCGTGTTTATGAATTAGATGATGAATTTTTGGTTGATAAGTCAGCTAAAAGAATAATGGAAGAAAGTTGTGAATATTTTGGTAGTACTTTGGATGGTCGTCAAAAAGCGACTACTAAATTAGTAGGTATTACACATAAGGTACCGGTAATTGTTGAAGAGAGTAGCAATTTAATATTTTTTCCTACATCTTCGCCTAGGTTAGAAGATTGTGCTTGGATCTCACTAAAACATGTTGACAGATATTATAAAGTTGGCAATAATATATGTGTTGAGTTTCGTAATGGTAAAAAATTGTTGTTATCGTTATCGTATTATGTATTTGATAATCAAATTTTACGTTCATCAAGATTAGAAAATGTTTTAAGAGATAGAAAAATACTTAAATAAATGAAAAACCTTTTAAATAAAGGTTTTTTGTGTTATAATTTATTTATGTATAGGAGTACTCGTAAACCTATAAAGTTTATATATAATCGTAAAAGAGGCTTAAAAATGCAAATACGTCAATTAAAATTATTAAATTTTCGAAATTATGAAAAATTACTATTTATACCTAATTCTAAATTTAATTTAATTTTTGGTAAAAATGGAATGGGAAAAACAAATTTAGTTGAAAGTATTTATGTTTTAGCACTTACTCGTTCTTTTAGAAGTACTGTTGATAAAGTTATAGTTATGAACAATAAAGAAGTTTCAAAAATAGAAGCAGATGTTAAAAGAAAAAGAGTCGATAATTTTCAAATAATTATTAATAATAATGGTAAGAAGGTTAAAATAAATAATAATAAAATAGCAAAATTAAGCGATTATATATCAAATATTGGGGTAGTGTTGTTTAATCCTGATGATTTAAGAATAATTAAAGATGCCCCTAGTACGAGAAGAAAATCTTTAAATGTGGATATTTCACAACTTAATAACAATTATTTAAAATATTTGAATAACTATAATAAATTATTGAAGCAAAGAAATGCATATTTAAAGAATTTTAGTGATGATTCTAGTGAATATTTAGAATCATTGACTGAAAATTTGATTCTTTATGGCTTAAAAGTATATAGTGAAAGAAAAAATATTATTTCTTCTATTAGTGAGAAAATTCAAAGTATATTTTTTGATATTATGAAAAAAGGCTCTTTAAAAATTAAATATGTTAGTGATTATGATAATAAAACAAAAGAAGAAATATTAAGTACTTATAAAAAAAACTTAAAGAAAGATTTACTTTTAGGCAAAACTGATTTTGGAATCCATAAAGACGATTATTTATTTTATTTAGATGATAAATTATTAAAAGATTATGGGTCTGAAGGTCAGCAAAAAAATGCGATAATTGCTTATAAATTTGCAATGATTAGCATTTATTATGAGTTTAATAATGATTATCCAATTTTAATATTAGATGATTTATTTAGTGAATTGGACTCCGAAAAAATTAATAATATTTTAAAATTAATTGGAGAAAATTTACAAACATTTATTACTACTACTGAAATTGATAAAGTTGATGAAAAAATTTTAAAAGAATCAAAAAAATTTTTTGTTGAAAATGGGTTAATTAAGGAGGTTTAAATATGACTGATGTTCATTATTCAGATAATGATATTCAAGTATTAGAGGGACTTGAAGCGGTTAGAAAAAGACCAGGAATGTATATAGGAAGTACTGGTGAAAAAGGATTACACCATCTAGTTTGGGAAATTGTTGATAATGCTGTTGATGAATCGCTTGCTGGTTTTTGTGATGATATTGAAGTAGTTATTGGAAAAAATAATACAATTACGGTAAAAGATGATGGTCGTGGAATGCCAACTGGTATGAATGAAAAAACAGGTATTTCAACTATTGAGACAATATTTACTATATTGCATGCTGGAGGTAAATTTGGCGGTGAAGGATATAAGGTTTCTGGGGGATTACATGGTGTTGGTGCCAGTGTTGTAAATGCTTTGTCTTCTTGGTTAGAAGTTAAAGTTTATCGTGATGGAAAAGTTCATTATCAACGATTTGAAAATGGTGGTCATCCTGTTGAAAGTTTAAAAGTTATTGATGATTGTGATATTGAAAGAACAGGTACTACAGTTACTTTTAAAGCTGATCCAGAGATATTTAACGAAACAACTGTTTATAATTATGACACTTTGGCTACAAGATTAAGAGAATTAGCGTTTTTAAATAAAGGGTTAAGAATAGTTTTAATTGATGAGCGTGAAGACAATAAAAAAGATGAATTTATTTATAATGGAGGAATTATTGAGTATGTTCAAATGCTTAATAAAACTAAAAAACCAATTCATGAAGATGTTATTTATGTAGAGGGTAGAGAGAATGATATTTTAATTGAAGTTGCATTACAATATAACGAAAGTTATAATTCTAGTGTTTATTCTTTTACAAACAATATTAATACTTATGAAGGTGGAACTCATGAAGATGGGGTTAAAAGAGCTTTAACGAGAATAATTAATAACTATGCTAAAAATAATAAATATTTAAAAGATAGTGATGATGCTTTATCTGGTGAAGATGTTCGTGAAGGATTAACAATGATTATTTCTTGTAAACATCCAGATCCACAATTTGAAGGTCAAACTAAAACTAAATTGGGTAATATTGAGGTTAGGAAAATAGCTGATGATGTTTTTTCAAATGGTTTTGAAAGATTTTTATTAGAAAATCCTGAAGTTGCGAAAATAATTATTGAAAAAGCAATAACTGCGTCTAGAGCTCGTGTGGCTGCCAAGAAAGCCAGGGAATTAACTAGAAGAAAAAGTGGTATTGAATTAACTAATCAATGGGGAAAATTAACTGATTGTTCTAGTAAAGATGCTTCTATTTCGGAGTTATTTATTGTCGAAGGAGATTCAGCTGGTGGTTCGGCAAAAGGTGGTAGAGATCCTAAAACACAAGCTATATTGCCTTTAAGAGGTAAAATTTTAAATGTTGAAAAAGCACGCTTAGATAAAGCTTTAAATAATGAGGAAATAAGGAGTATGATTACAGCTCTAGGTACAGGAATTGGTGATGAATTTGATATTGAAAAATTGAGATATCATAAAATAATTATTATGACCGATGCTGATGTTGATGGTTCTCATATTAGAACATTGCTTTTAACACTATTTTATCGCTTTTTTAGACCTGTTGTTGAGGGAGGGTATATTTATATAGCCCAACCACCTTTATACAACATTAAATATGGTAAAAACATTGCATACGCATTAGATGATAATGAACTTAATGAAGTTTTAAAATCTTTACCAGCAAATGTTAAACCGGAGATTGGTCGAAATAAAGGTCTTGGAGAGATGGATGCTCATGAATTATGCGATACAACAATGAATATTGAACATCGTACATTGATACAAGTAAAAATAGAAGATGCAATGGCAGCTGATAAAACTTTTGAAGTTTTAATGGGTGAGGAAGTTGAACCTCGTCGTGAATTTATTGAGAAAAATGCTAGATATGCTGAAAATTTAGATATATAGGAGGGGGATTATGGATAAGTTAGAACAAAGAAATATTGTTACTGAGATGGAAAAATCATTTATTGACTATTCAATGAGTGTTATTATTTCTCGTGCTTTACCAGATTTAAGAGATGGATTAAAACCTGTTCATAGAAGAATTTTATATGCTATGTATGAGGATGGTTTAACTCCTGATAAAGCTTATAAGAAAAGTGCCACAACAGTTGGTAATGTTTTAGGTAGATACCATCCACATGGTGATACTTCTGTATATGATTCAATGGTAAGAATGGCGCAAGATTTCAGTTATCGTCATCCTTTAATTGATGGCCATGGCAATTTTGGATCTATAGATGGTGATGGTGCTGCTGCTTATCGTTATACTGAGGCAAGATTAGCTAAGTTATCTTTGGAAATGTTAAGGGATATAAATAAAGATACTGTTAATTTTGATCCTAACTTTGACAATTCGCGTAAGGAACCACAAGTACTACCTAGTAGATTTCCTAATATTTTGGTTAATGGTACAATCGGTATTGCTGTAGGTATGGCAACTAATATTCCACCTCATAATTTAGGGGAAGTCATAGATGGGTGCGTTGCTTATATTGACAATCATGATATTTCAACACTAGAGTTAATGCAATATATTAAAGGCCCAGACTTTCCAACAGGTGCTAGTATTTTAGGTAATAGTGGGATAAAAAAGGCTTATGAAACTGGTAGAGGAACTATTACAATTCGCGGTAAAGCTGAAATTGATGAGCATAATGGAAGAAGTAGAATTATTATTACTGAAATTCCTTATCAAGTTAATAAACGTGTTTTACAGGAGAGAATTGGCGAATTAGTTCGTGATAAAATTTTGGATGGAATAGCTGATTTGCATGATGAAACAAATCTAAAAAATGGTATTAGAATAGTTGTTACTTTGAAAAAAGATGCTAACGCTAATGTAGTTCTTAATAATTTATACAAGCACACCCAGTTACAAACTAGTTATGGAATTAATTTATTAATGCTTGATGAGGGGGAGCCTAAAACATTAGGATTGAGAGATATCATTTCGAAATATATTAATTATCAAAGGGAAATAATTGTTCGTCGTACGAAATTTGAGTTAGGAAAGGCTGAAAATAGAGTACATATTTTAGAAGGATTAAAGATAGCTCTTGATAATATTGATGAAGTTATTAATATAATTAGAAGTTCTGAAAGTGATAGTGTTGCTAAGGAAAGATTATCTAAGGCCTTTGGCTTAGACGATATTCAAACTGATGCAATATTAGAAATGAAGTTACGTAGATTAACTGGTTTGGAACGTAGTAAAATTGAAGAGGAAATTAAAGAATTATTAGCTTTAATTGATGAATTAAGATCAATTTTGGCAAGTGATGAAAAAGTATTGGATATTATTCGTAAGGAATTATTGGATATTAAAGCTAGATATGCTGATGAACGTCGTACTGATATAGATATGACAGCTATTGATTATATCGAGGACGAGGCATTAATTCCTGAGGAAAATGTTATAATTACTTTAACTAATAAAGGTTATATTAAGAGAAGTACTACAGATAATTATAAAACTCAAAACCGTGGCGGTGTTGGAGTTAAAGGTATGAGTACAAATGAAGAAGATTTTGTAGAACATATGATAAATTTATCTACTCATGATTATATTCTATTCTTTACTAATAAGGGAAAGGTGTATAGGCTAAAAGGTTATGAAATACCTGAATATAGTCGTCAAGCAAAGGGATTACCAATAGTTAATTTATTACAAATTGACAAAGATGAAATGGTAAATTCGATGGTAAAAATTAGTAAAAATGAGGAAGTAGCTAATTTGTTGTTTGTGACTAAGTCTGGATTAGTTAAAAGAACAGCTGTTTCTGAATTTGATAATATAAGAACTAATGGTAAAATAGCAATATCTTTGAAGGATAATGATGAATTAATTGCTGTTAGAAAAACTACTGGAAGCGATATGATATTATTGGGCTCTAGTGCCGGTAGAATGGTTAAATTTAATGAAGAAGAAGTTAGAATAATGGGCCGAACAGCCAGTGGTGTTAGAGGAATTAACTTGGGTAATAGTAGTTGTATTGGTGCAGAAATTACTTCCGATGATGATGTAGTTTTAATAGTAACAGAGAAGGGTTACGGTAAGCAAACAAATGTTTGTGAATATAGAACAACTAAGAGAGGAAGCAAAGGAGTAAAAGCACTTAATATAACTGAAAAGAATGGTCCAATTGCAGCATTTAAAGTAGTAAAAGATAATCAAGATCTTGTACTTATGACGGATGCGGGCATGATTATAAGAATGCCTTTGAATCAAGTTTCTGTATTAGGAAGGGTTACTCAAGGAATTAGATTAATTAATTTAAAAGATAATAATAAAGTTGCTACTATCAGTTTAATTTCTGAAGAAGAAAATACTGATAATGAAATTTAATATGTTTCACGTGGAACATCATAGATTGTGAATAACTATGTTTCACGTGAAACATTTTTTTGTGAAAATTTAATTTATCAAAACATTTCCCGGGAAATAAATTGTGAATAAAACAATGTGATATTAATAAAAAAATAAATCTAATTTTAAAATTTTAAATAATATTTCCTGGGAAATAATGTGGATAACATGTTTCACGTGGAACA
>CALVJF010000002.1 GCA_944331885.1 uncultured Bacilli bacterium | reverse complement strand
TAATAATGGCTGTGATGCGGTATATTTAGGTGGTAAAAGTTTTGGAGCCAGGGCTTTTGCTAATAACTTTACTAATGAGGAATTATTAGAAGTAGTTAAATATTGTCATTTAAGAGGTGTTAAAGTTTATATAACCGTAAATACTTTGATTTTTAATGATGAAGTAGAAGATTTTATTAATTATATTAAATTTTTAAATGAAATTAATGTTGATGCTTTAATCATGCAAGATTTGGGCATGATAAATTTAGTACATGAATTATTTCCAGAAATGGAAATTCATGCTTCAACTCAAGCCCATACTTATAATGAAAATGGGATTAATTTTTTAAAGAAAATGGGCGTTAAGCGGATAGTTGCTGCCCGTGAATGCGATTTAAAAACAATTGAAAAAATGGCAAAGCTGGCTGACATTGAAGTTTTTGTTTATGGCGCTTTATGTGTTTCTTATTCTGGTTGTTGTTTATTTAGTTCTTTAAATGGTGGCAGAAGTGGTAATAGAGGTGAATGTGTTGGAAGTTGCCGTTTGCCTTATTCTTTGGAAAAAAATGATTTAAAGACTTATTTACTTAGTATGCAAGACTTAAATGTAATTGATCGATTAGATGAATTATTAAAAACTGGTGTTAAAAGTTTAAAGATTGAAGGAAGAATGAAAAGCCCATTATATGTTGGTTATGTAACAAGGATTTTTCGCTTAGTAATTGATGCTTATAAAAATGGTAAAAAATACGTTTTATCTAATGAAGAACGAGATAATCTAAAGAAATTATTTTATCGAGGATTTACTTATGGATATTTATTTAGCGATGATAAACTTGTTAATATAAAGGGTCCAAATCATCAAGGCTTACTTGCCGGCAAAATTATTGGTATTGATCCTAAATATATCAAAATAAAACTTAGTAAAAGGTTAGCTCAAGGAATGGGTATTAGATTTGTAAATAGTAACAAAGGAATGATAGTTAATTATTTATATAATAAAAGCAAAAAACTTATAAGTTCTGCTAATAAAGATGAAATAATTTATTTGGATAATAAAGTTGCTTTGAATAAATTTGATGATTTAGCAATTACTCTTGATAATGAAATTATTGTCAATGATTGGGAAAAGAAAATACCAATAAATATGATTATTAAAGCAAAAATTGGTGAAAAACTTTTAATTGAAGTTAATGATGGTGAACATTTTGTTACTAAAGAAGGGCCTTTGGTTGAAAATAGTATAAAAACTCCTGTAACAGCTGATAAAATTAAAAACCAAGTAAGTAAATTAGGTAATACTGTATATTCATTAAATGAGTTAAAATTAAATGTTGATGATAATATTTTTGTAGGAATTAAAGATATTAATGACTTACGAAGAAGCGCTCTAGAAGCATTAGATAATTTACGTATAGGTAAGTTAAAAAAGGATAGAAAGATATTTATTCCAGAAATTATAGAAAATAGTAATTTTAAACCGGAATTAATTGTTACTGTTAATAATGAAGCACAATTAAAATGTATTCTTTCGTATAATGTTGCTAGAATTTATATTCGAGATTATAATTTATTTTTGAAGTATAAAAATTTAGACAATGTTTATTATTTAGAGTATAGAGTAGGGGATAATTATATAGAAAATAAACGAGTATGCTCTTCTACAGCTACTATAAGTGAAAAAAACTTTGATGGTGATTATACTTTAAATATAACTAATGATTTTACCGGAGCTTTTTTGCGAAAAAAAGGAATGAATCTTGGGTCTTTATCTGTTGAATTAAGTCTTGATAAGTTACAAAATTTTAAAAATAAAGATTATGCTGTGTTAATATATGGACGTGTCGAATTAATGATTATTAAAAAAAATATTTTAGCTAATAATAAAGGTTTTTTATATGATATACATAATGAAGGATATCCTTATTATTTTGATAAATATCTACATATATTACATAAAGATATTATTGATAGACGTGATTCTTTAAAATTATTAGATAATTTTAGAGCTTGGCGAATTGATTTTTATGATGAATCAGTTGAAATGTGTAAAAAGATTATTGAAAGCGTGATAAATGATGGTTAGTGAATCAAAAATTGAATATTTAGATACTGCTTTTTGGGCTACTTATGAAAGTCAAGGCTTTAAAAATGCTAAATTGGCTATTAAGTATGTGTTATTTAATGATGATACAGAAATAGATGAAAAATTGAAAAAACTTGATAAATGGCAATTTATTTCTAATATTAATAAGGGTAGAGAATTGGCTAAAAAACTGAACCAAAAAGACTTAATGCATATTTTAATTAAATTTTGCTTTCAATATTTTGCTTTTTTAAATTGTCCTTTTAAAATTGATCATGAGAAATATTTGGAATTAAAAGATAACGTATTCCCAACTATGGCATTAACAACTGATGAAATAGTTGAATTTGTAGTTTTTGCATCATTAATTGGTGTTGATGAAGCTTACATACTATTAAGTACCCATAATGATGTAGTAATGGCCTTAGTAGATTTATTTATTCATGAGAGGTATTTCTTAAAGAAGAATAAAGAGTACGATGATTTTAAAGAAATTAGTTATCCGAGAATGAAAATGAAAGAATATGAAAAGTTTATCGAGAAATATAATAATTTAGATTGGGAATTTTCTTTTTTAAAGAGAAAAGACGTAAATTATAGTTAAAATAAAAATAGAACAGTTTTTAATTAATACTGTTCTATTTTTGTAATAACATACCTACACAAGTGGCAATAACTGAACCTACCATAATAAATAGCATAATCCATGTTGCTATTTTGCGTGCTTTTTTATTCATTATTTCACCTCATTTTTATCTCTTTTATAATTTATCATAATTTATCTTTAAAGTAAATATATTTAATTAGGTGAATATGAATGATTAATTATATAAGGACAAGCTTAAAAAAAGGTAAATATAAGATATTATTTTTAATTAGTTTGTTAATTTTAGGATTTATTGCTGGAGTTTTATATTTTATTTGGCAAAGTGAAGGAATGAAAGATTTTTTAATTGGCTCCATATCTTTAAGTAATATAAAGCAGGGTAGAGTTAATAATCTTTTAGAACATCTTTTATTATTACCGGGTATGGTCTTTATGCTTTCTTTATTATTAGGGTTACCTTTAAGTTTATTTTATTTATTTTATCAAGGTTTATCATGGGGATTTACGAGTATTTTAATTTGTTTAGCCTGTAAAATGCAAGGCTTTATTTTTCTGGTAAAATACTTTTTACTTTTTGAAGTGATTTATCTTCCTTTATTTATTATTTTTAATTTAAAAATGCTTGATTGTAGTAAAAATATAGTAGGTATTGTTATATATCGTGGTGATGAAAGAATAAAACGTAATTTTGTATTAAATCTGAAAAAAATTCTTATTTATTTAGTAATAATTTTATTAGTAGATCTTTTTATTTATTTTATTTCGCCTTGGATTTTAAAGCATCTATTTACTTTTAATTAATTGATATTCGTGATATAATTTCCTAAGTGGTGGTAAGTGATATGGAAAAAGTAATAATTGGAATGAGTGGGGGAGTTGACTCTTCTGTAGCAGCTTATTTATTAAAGAAAGAGGGCTACGATGTTGAAGGATTATTTATGCGCAATTGGGATGCTGCTTTGAATAATGATATTGAAGGGAATCCTACATTTAATGAAAACATTTGCCCGCAAGAGCAGGATTACAATGATGCTAAATTAGTATGTGAACAATTAAATATTCCTTTACATCGTGTCGATTTCATTAAAGAATATTGGGATTATGTTTTTACATATTTTTTAGAAGAATTAAAAAAAGGTCGTACCCCTAATCCGGATTTAATGTGTAACAAATATGTTAAATTTGATTTGTTTATTAAAGAAGCTAGAAAATTAGGAGCAAAATATATTGCGACTGGACATTATGCTCGTCGTCTTGGCAATAAATTATTACGTGGTATAGATAATAATAAGGATCAAACGTATTTTTTAGCTCAAGTTAGTAGCGAACAATTAAAGGATGTTTTATTTCCTGTTGGTGATTTAACTAAAGATGAAGTTAGAAAGATTGCTGATGAGTTAGGATTAGCCGTTGCTAAAAAGAAAGATTCAACCGGTATATGTTTTATTGGAGAAAGAAATTATCAAAAATTTGTTCATAATTATTTGCAACCAAATCCTGGAGATATTGTCGATGTTGTTTCAGGCAAAGTTATTGGTAGACATACGGGTCTAATGAATTACACAATTGGGCAAAGGAGAAATGTAGGAATTAGTGGCAATTTGGAAAGACATTTTGTGTGTGGCAAGAATGTTGCAAAAAATATTTTATATGTTACTTTTCAAGATCATGAGGAATATTTGTATTCTGATGAATGTTTAATAAGTAATATTAATTTTATTTCTAGCGTTCATCCAACTTTTTGCACTGCTAAATTTCGCTATCGTGGAGAAGATCATCCAGTAGAATTAGAATATTTGGATAACGATAAAATTAAAGTTAAATACAAAGGATTAGCTAAATCAGTTACACCTGGTCAAGCGTGTGTATTTTATTTAGGTGCTGAATGTTTAGGCAGTGGCATTATTGATGAAGTATACAAAGATGGAAAAAAATTATGGTATTTATGTTAATTATTGGTAATTTACTTTTACTTGACATTTATTGTAATGTAGATGTATAATTTAATTGTAAATTGATAGAGGAAAGGTAGTTGTATTATTTATGCGTACATTAAATGATTTATTTCAGGAGTTAGGAATATCAAAAGTTCGTTTAGCCAAGTATTTAGGAGTGTCTCGTCAAATGGTTTATAATTATTTAGAATTGGACGATATTAATAAATGGCCAAAGGAAAAGAAATTACTTTTATTTAGACTTTTAGATATTGATGATGGAGATTCTGATGTTATTAATAATATTAAAATTAATACAGATTATTTAATGGCTGTTGAATCAAGACTTAATCAAGGAGTTAAAAATTCTTCTGATATTGATAGTCATTTTGATTTAAAAGGACTCGATAAGGAATCTCAAACATTAGTTTCTGATATAACTTATTTGTTAAAAGAAAAACTATTAGATGATAATAAAAATGAAAATTATTATGCTTTCTTGTATTTATATCATTTACTACAATCTATTGATAATGTTCCAGAAATCAAGTATATTTTTGGCTATATGAGTAAAACAACTGGATTTACTAATCCTGAAGAATTTAAATTTAATGAAGAAAAACAATTTATATTTGAAGGAATATTGTACTCTGCTTTAACATTATATAATAATGGGGGAGCGAGTAGGAGTAAATTGGCTGAAAGCCATAAACGTTTTGTTCAAGAAATTGAACAAAAAAATGAAGAAAAATTAAGTCGTACTCAACAGTTAAATACTATTAAAATTCAAGCATTAAAAGAATTGAATTATACTGAAATAAATGAAAGTAATGCTGCAGAAGTATTTGAAAAAATAGCTGAGATTCAATCTCGTAAAGTTTAAGTAACTTCCCCTACTATTTTAAACAAAATAGTGGGGGAGTTTTTTTAGTTTAAAAATTTATATATTTAGCAATTAATTTTAAGCACTTGAAAATTAAAAAGATGGTGAATTATACATTTAGATTGTTTAAAATTAATTTTATATATCTTGATTAGTTTAAATATTAATAAAAAATAATATGGATAATAATTAATTTAATAATTATTTGGTAATTATTTTTAATTATTAGATGAAAATTGGTTGTTAAATGATTGAATTATAAGTTATTAATTAATGATTATATTATATAATAACTAATTTAATAATAAATAATTAATAAATATTTTCATTAATATATAATTCTATTTGATATAATTTAAAAATATATAAATTGCATAATGTATATTATGTTAACCAAGATATATTTTTAAATTATAAAGTGAGTTAAAATACATAATATTACGCCTAAAATAATACCAAATGAAATATATTTATTTTCGTTATAAGATAAAGTTTCTTTAAGAATTTTATTAATTGCTAAAGTTATCATAATTCCGGATACAAAAATTAATGTTAAATTTAAAATATTTTCATTGATATAATACTGAAAAAATATCATTGTTATTAATGCTCCAAATGGTTCTGCTAATCCTGATATTAATGTATATTTTAAACTTAATTTTCTATTTTTAGTAGCATAATATATTGGAATAGCTATACTTATTCCTTCAGGAATATTATGTAGAATTATGGATATAGCTAATTTTAAGCCTAATGTTGCGTCTTGATACGAACTAATGTATGTAGCAATTCCTTCAGGAATATTGTGAGCTATTAATGCTATTGTATTTAAAACTCCTAATCTATATAGGTTATTTGATGCTATATCCCCTATTCGATTATTAATAATTTCTATTAATAAATAGCCAAGAGTAAAAAAAGCAATTAATTTTAATATAGCAATTATAAAAGCATTATGAGTTATAAAGTAACTAAATGACTGAGGAATTAATTCAGTAATAGATATAAAAATCATGATGGTTAATGCTAAAGATAAACAAATGGTTATAAATTTATTTATTTTTGATTGGGGGATTTTTAGATAAATGAATAAATATCCTATTAATGTTGAAAGACCAGCAATTGTCGAAATCAAAATTGGATACATATTTTAAACTCCCCTTTTTAACCATTTTTTGGTATTTGTCTTTTATTAATTATATGAATTAAAATTATTTTTTAGTCAATAATATTAGTGGGAGGTAATTAATTATGGCTAAAGCTAATTCTAAAAGTACAGCTAGTAGAAGTTCAAGAACTAATAGTTCAAGTAAAACAACTAGTTCAAGAGCTAATAAAAAAACTAATACTAGTTCAAAAAGTAATTGTTGTCATTAATTACTTTATTGATTACGAGGATGTAACTCGTAATCTTTTTTTATTTGAGTATTAGTTAAATGAGTATATATTTGAGTAGTAGAAATGTCTTCATGTCCTAGTAACTCTTGAATAATCCTCAAGTCAGCGCCATGGGCTAATAAGTGAGTAGCAAACGAATGGCGAATGGTGTGAGGGCTAATATTTTTATTGATTCCTTTACTTTGACAAATAGTTTTAATCATTTTAAAGAAAGCTTGACGAGAAATATTTTTTTGGTTACGACTAATAAAGACATAATTACTATTTTTATTATTCAGTAATTGTGGGCGATGATCTTTAATATATATTTGGAGACGTTTTATAGCAATGTCAGTTAAAGGAATTATTCTTTCTTTACTCCCCTTCCCCATAATACGTACTAAAGCATTATCTAAATCAAGATTGACCATTTCCAAATTAACAAGTTCAGAAACACGCATTCCAGTTGCATATAATGTTTCGAGCATGGCAATATTGCGGTAGTCATAGGAGTTATTTAAGTTTATATCTAGTATTTTGTCTATCTCTTCTTCTGTTAAATATTCTGGTAGATATTTAGGTAATTTTGGTTGATGAATTTGTGCAAAAGGATTTGTTTTAATAACGCTTTCATTAATTAAGAATAAATAAAAAGAATTTAGAACAGTTATAGTGTGAGCTTGACTTTTAGGAGATAAATTTAATTTTTCAAGATATTTTTTAGAATCCGTGGGAGTTACTTTTAGGAAGTCATGTGTTTTAGCAAATTGTTGTAAATCATTAGAGTATGATTTGATAGTATTGAGAGAAAGATTACGTTCATATTTAAGGTAATCAAGATAGCGATTAATTAATTCTTCATTCATGTTTTTTCACCATAAATATTATACAATATAAATAATTGCTTTGAAAGTTTATTTAATTTAAGATATAATTATATTGGTGATTAATTAGCATGGAATTATTAGCTAATAAGTTTCGCCCTAAATCTTTAGGCGAAATTGTTGGTCAAAAGCATTTAGTTGGCGACAATAAAATATTAAGTAATTTAGTTAAAAATGGCAAAATTTTTTCAATGATTTTATATGGCAAACCTGGTATTGGTAAGACAAGTATTGCTTATGCAATAGTTAATTCTTTAAATAAGCCATATAGGTTTTTGAATGCAACTATAAATAATAAAAAAGATTTTGATATAGTAATTGAGGAAGCTCGTATGGAAGGTGAAATGATTCTAATAATGGATGAAATTCATCGTTTAAATAAGGATAAACAAGATTTATTATTGCCACATATTGAAAGTGGATTAATAATTTTAATAGGTTTAACAACGGCTAATCCTTATCATAAAATTAATCCGGCTATTAGAAGCCGTTGTCAGATTTTTGAATTAAAAGAATTGTCCGTTGATGATTTGATCGATGGTTTAAAAAGAGCTTGTGATTTGTTGGATGGCATAAATATAGATAGCGAATGTTTAAAATATATTGCAAATTTAGCTTCAGGAGATTTTAGAAGTGCTTTAAATTTATTAGAAGTTGCTTATTATGCTAGTTCTGATAAAAATATTTCGCTAGATCTTATTAAATCTATTAATAGTAAACCGGTATTTTTTCATGATAAAGATGGTGATGGACACTACGATGTATTAAGCGGCCTACAAAAATCAATACGTGGAAGCGATATAAATGCTAGTATGCATTATTTGGGAAGATTACTTGAAAGTGGGGATTTAGATAGTATTTATCGAAGATTGAGTGTCATTGCATATGAAGACATTGGCTTAGCTAATCCGGGTATTGGTCCTAAAGTAATGGCTGCTATATCTGCTGCGGAAATGGTTGGATTGCCAGAAGCTATTATTCCCTTATCAGTAGTAGTAGCAGAAATGGCATTATCACCTAAAAGTGTCAGTGCTTATAATGCTATTAATGAGGCAATAAACGATATTAGGAAAGGCTCAACAGGTAATTTGCCGGAACATTTAAGAACTAATAGTAAAACTTATAAATATCCGCCTTTATACGAAAATAGTTATGTTGAACAACAATATTTGCCAGATAATATAAAAGATCGTGTATATTATCATCCTATGAATAATAAATATGAAAATGGCTTAAATGCTGTTAATAAAAGAATGCGAGGAATAAAATGAAAATTGGTGTAATTGGGACAGGGGCTTATGGTTTAGCTATGGTTAAAGCCTTGGCTAAGAATAAACAAAATCAGATAGCAATGTGGACTGAAAATATGGATAAGGTTAAGGATTATGAATTATCTAATAAACTGCCGGCTATATTGCCAGATGTTGAATTACCTAAAGGGATTAAATTTACTAATGATGTTAAGGAAGTAATTGATGATGCTGAGGTAGTAATGATTATGGTAGCAGCACATTTTGTAAGTGGGATGATGCCAGAAATTGGAAAATACGTAAAAAAATCTCAAGTGATTTGTATTGGCTCTAAAGGAATTGAAAATAATACTTGTTCGTTTTTATCCGATATTGTTAGTTCAAATGTTAAAACTCATCACGTTGCAGTTATTTCAGGACCATCTTTTGCTATAGATATAGCTTCTGGCGAGCCAATAGGTCTAAGTATTGGTTCTAAAAGTAGTAAAGCTATTAAAACTATTAAAAAAATGTATGATAACACTGGAATAAAGTTACGAGCAACTAGCGATATTGACGGTGATCAATTATGTGTAAGGATTAAAAATTTTTTTGCTTTAGCGGCTGGAATGTTAGGCGGTATGGGGTATTCTAATTCAGCACAAGCATTCTTGATCACTGAATCAATTCATGATATTAAATGGTTATTAGGAGCAGTTGGAGGAAATCCTAAAACGATTTTATCTTATGCTGGAGTTGGAGATTTATTATTAACTTGTACTTCTGTTAAAAGTAGAAATTATTCTTTTGGAAAATTAATTGGTGCAGGAGCTTCAAAGGAAGAAATTGAAGCGTATCTTAAATCTACTACTGTTGAAGGCTATTATACGTTAAAGTCAATATATCAATTAGTTCATCGCCGAAAAATAAAAATGCCTATAGTTGATTTAATTAATAGAATTATTATGAAAAATGAAGACCCTAATTTATTAGTAGAGTTTCTATATAATAAAAAATAAAAAGCTATTTCTCTTGATGAGAATATAGCTTTTTATTTTAAACTGTCATTAATAATATAAGAAACCATATATATACCAGCTACGGCCGGAACTGTACATATACTACCTGGCTGAGAGTCGCCAGTTTTGATGGGGATTTCTTTACTCCAAATAACGGGTATTTTAGTATTTATATTATTATCTCTTAAAAGTTTACGTAAGATTTTGGCTACTGGATCATAATTTGTTTGCCAAATATCGGTAATTACTAATTTGGTAGGATCAAGGCGATTTCCTGTGCCTAGACAACTAATAATTTTAATATTATTTTTTATGGCAAATTTTATTAATTCTAATTTTGTTGTAATTGTATCGCAAGCATCAATTATATAATCATATTCAGTTGATAACTGAGAAATGTTATCTTTGGTTAAAAATGTAGCTAAAACTTTTATATTAATATTTTTATTAATTTTAGTTGCTCTTTTTTGGGCTTCTTCTGCTTTAGCTAAGCCAATATTTTCTGAAGTGGCAATTATTTGACGATTAAGATTGGATAGAGATATATTGTCATGGTCAATAATAGTTATATTTTGAAACCCAAAACGAACTAGACTTTCTAGAGCATACCCCCCTACTCCACCTAGGCCGACTAATAAAATGGGCTTTTTAATTATTTTGTTAAATTGTTCTTTATTTATGATCTTAAGCGTTCTTTCGTACATATATTTAACTTCCTTTGCAAATAAAAATGTCTAAAGAGGATCTCTATTATGATAAAAACCCGCTCGCGCGAGGTGGTAAATCACATGAGCTGCTTTAGGATCCTGAAACACTTAATGGCTCAGTCTTCAACACCACAGTCAATTAGATTCCCAATTATCATTTTACTCGGTTTTATATATATAGAAATCTATTCTTTAGACAATTTAATTTTATCATAGATAGGTTGTTTTGTAAACTAATTAATTTCTGAAGATGGGTTATGTTTAGAAGTATCTAAACTTGCAAAAGTTAGTTGTTGTGGATCTAAATCTCTAACAAATAGTGGTTCTAAGGTATTTAAATGGTCTTGAAATAGCATATAACTTGTTGGATCTACTTCTTCTTCTACCATAGCTAAACAGTCTTTTAAACTAGCTAGATCCAATTTTTGATAAGTTGCAGACTTAATATTTTCTAATTTAGCTAATTCTTCTGAAGTTATTACCATTATCGTTATTTGGTATCCTTCACTCATTTTTTGAGCGTGGATTACGACATTACGATCCCAGTTAGCACTACCATCTGGAAATGAGCGAAGATTAACAATTATCCTATCGTCATTTTGACTATATTGCATACCACTTACACCATAATACATAATAACACGGAAATCTTCTAAAATAGTTTCTCTATCGTTCCATTTAGTAAATGTTAAACTATTTTCTTTAATATCTACAGAACTATTTGGAGATTGAGAATAATGATATATTTTAGATATCATATTAAATTTTGTTATTAGTTTTGCAATTAATAAATTTTCAATTAGATCATCATCAACTTCGAACATAAAAATTACTCCAATTTGTTTTATATTATAACATATTAAATCAAGAAGTTGATATTAAATTTTATTTAAGCTTGATATTTCCATCTAGCATTAACATTACAACTACTAGAGTTTGGTGCTGGAGATGGCATTTCGAGCTTAATTATCATAGGTATTTTAAAAGCACTACCGAAAGCTACACAATTTCCTGGTTGAAGACTTTTTTGCTTTTCGATGATGTCACTAGAAATATTTGGTAGCATTTTTTCAATGTAGTCAATATCTAATGGATGGGTCATTTTAAAAATAAAGAAATTTGAGCATTGAGAAATAACAGTATCGGACAATTCAACAGGTCTTTGGCTTATAATATTAAGCAAAACACCATACTTACGTCCTTCTTTAGCTATACGATCAAAAATGTTATAACCAATTAAGAAGGTATCACTATCCTTTTGAATATAACGATGGGCTTCTTCTAAGAATAAATGGAATGGAATACTAGCTCTTTCTTCGCGGGTTTTAGCAAATTCGAAAAATAAACGAGCAAATATTTTAACGATAACTTTAGCATAAGTGTCATCTATATCTTCAAGATTTATATTTACGATTTGGGACTTGCGACCATTTTTGGCAACTAAATTAGCAATAAAATTTGGAGCAGTAATATAATTATCACAACTGAATATATCATAAATTTTAGAGTTAATTATGGCATTTAAGCGAACTTTTAATAGCATTGAATCATCGTATAGTTGTTTATTATCTTGGAAACCTTCACTTATGAGTGTAAAATCCAAAGCACTAGCAAAGTCCTTAATATTATAAAATGGATCTTCAGGAACAATAGTGGCTTCTAAATCATCATTAATATGTTTTAAAATATAATCAGTGATTAAAACACTCTCTCCAAAGTAGCCATTAGAATCAATTTCAAAGCATTCACTAAAGCTTCTTGTATAACCCAAACCTGGTATTACGGCATCAAAATTAAAGTCAGGAGTATTACAAGCTTCAATAATCTGGAATACTTGATTCTTTTTTTGAGCTGTTGTATTGTTGCTATATAAAACAGCAATAAGTGCTTTAGCAATTAAATGATTTTTATATGGTTCTACTTTTGCATTATCTTGAGAGAATATTTTGGCAAGGCGTAAAGTTCTTTCGATGATTGGTATTTGACTATGACTAGATGCTTGCAATAATAGTGATAAATCATCTAAATTTAATAAATGGAATGGCAATCTTAAAGTAAAATCATCAGGATCAGTTGGATTTGTTGTGATAAATTTATATGAATAATTAGGATTATATTCATTTAATTTAGTAAATGCAGTTTTATATTCACCATAAGCATCAAAAATAAAAATATTTGCATTTGTAGATATTAAATTAGGATTAGCAAAGATATTTTGAATAATTCTGGCTACTCCGCAAGATTTACCACTACCAGTGTTACCAAATATAGCCAAATGATTAGCAAATAAAGCATTAATTTTGGCACATACTGTGTATTGTTTATAAATTGAACTTTGACCGATTTGGAATGTTGTGTCATCATATTTACCAACTAATTCCATTAATTCATCATTATTAATAATTCTAATTTGTGAACTTAGTGATGGTTTACGAATTACACCACTTATATATTTACCATCAACATATTCACCTAAAAAACGAATTTTAATTATATCATTATTTACTTCTTCTACTTCACCTAAAATACGTTGATTTTGAGCTTCGAATATAACATGAATATTCATTAAATCAGCTATTTGAGCTGCATTAGCATTATTAGCAACATGGGCAATATTTTCTCCTATAAATAGTATTTTTCCAAACATATAGACACCTCTTTATTCTACTACTATTAATAATACCATATTTTAAATTAATATAATAGTCAAAATAAAAAGAATTAAGTTTATTTGCTTAATTCTTGTGTTAATATTTCTTTCGTAATTACTGGATTAGCTTTACCACGAGTAGACTTCATTACTTGGCCAACAAAATAATCAAATAAGTTGGTTTTGCCATTTTTATATTCTTGAACTTGGCTTGGATTGCTAGCTATTATTTCAGTAATTATTTTTGTTAATTCTGTTGAATCAGATATTTGAGCTGATTCATTTGAAATAAATTCTTTAGGCTCTTTTTGATTTTCTATAGACTTGTAAAATATTTCTTTAGCTTGTTTGGAAGATAGTTTTCCGGATTTAATAGCGTCGGTAATTTGTTTTAGCATTTTAGGTCGAAGGTAAAATTCGGAAATTGTAATATTTTCTTTATTTAATTCACCAGTAATTGTTACACTTACCCAATTACATGCAGTTTTAGGATCAATACCGATTTTTAAACATTCTTCAAAATAATCAGAAATATCTTTTTTACTAGTTAATACACTGGCGTCGTAATTTGATAATTCATATTCCTTCATATATTTATTTTTGCGTTCATGGGCAAGTTCTGGAATTGATTGGCGAATTTCTTCAAGCCATTCTTTACTTATGCGATACTTTGGAATATTGGGTTCCACAAAATATTTATAATCAATGGCATCAACTTTACTACGCATATAAATGGTCGATTGAGTTTCTTCATCCCATCTTCTAGTTTGTTGTTGCATTTGATCATATTCGCCTGTTTCTTTTAGTTCGGTTTGACGTTCTATTTCATAATTAATAGCATCTCTTACTCCGCCAAAAGAGTTAACGTTTTTAATTTCAATTTTTGTGCCCCAATTTTGTGGATCATTCTCATCTAAACTAGCATCCATTATCGAAATATTTACGTCGCAACGGATTTGGCCTTTTTTACTATCGGCTTCGGATATATTTGCAAATTGATAAATGCTGCGCATATGTTCTAGAAATGCTACTGCTTCATCTGCACTATGTAAATCGGGTTCAGTAACTAATTCTAGTAAAGGAACGCCGGCACGATTATAATCAATATTACTTGTACTATAATAGTGATCTAATGAAGCTGCATCTTCTTCAAGATGAATATTGTTAACACGGACTTTTTTTAATTCACCATTACACTCAAATTCAACATAGCCATAAATTCCTACTGGAATTGGTTTTGTTTCTTGAGTAAGTTGGAATCCTTTTGGTAGGTCTGGATAATAATAGTTTTTTCTTTCAAAGTACATGTATTCTGGTTGAGAGCAATGTAAGATAATACTTGCCATTAATGCTAATCTTACGGCTTCTTTATTGACTACAGGCAAAGTTCCTGGGAAAGCCATATCTACTGGACGAACATGGCTGTTTGGTACAGAGGTATAGGAATTTTTGGCACCTGAAAACACTTTGGTTTTTGTTTCGGATACTTCACAGTGCATTTCAAGACCTATTTTAGCTATATATTTTGCCATTTATTTAACCTCCTTTGCAATTTGACCTTTATAATTCATTGTAGATTCTAAGGCGTAAGCAAGATTTAATACGTTGGCATCATCATAACAATTTCCAGTTATATTGATACCGACAGGTAAATCATTAATAAAGCCGTTAGGAATGGTTATTGATGGGAAACCGCCAAAATTGCCGATTTGTAAATGCTCTTCCAAAACTTGAAGATTCTCATCAAGCATTTCTTTAGATCCTTCTAATTTTTTAGCGGGACCAGTTCCTACTGGAAGAATTACGCCATCATAAGTTTTAAATAATTCTTTGAAGCAATCAACAATTAGACGACGTACTTTTTGAGCGTTATGAAAATAACGATCTTGATTTTCTTTTTGAAGAACATATGATCCTATAACAAAACGTCTTTTGATTAATGGAGAAAAACCTTTTGTTCGATGATCTTTCATCATTTCAATGTAATTGCTTCCTTGTCCACGTGGGCCAAAAATGATGCCAGTAAGATTACTCATATTCGATGTTGCTTCAGCACATGAAATTACTACATATACTGCTGCTAAGGCTTTTAAAAGGGCTTCATCAATTGATTCTTCGTGAATTTCCACACCTATTTTTTTGAAATTTTCTAAAGTTTGATAAAAGTTATCTAGATGTTGTTTTAGTTCTGGATTAGCATTTTGATAACGGGATATATCGCATATTTCTTTGATATAGCATAATTTCTTACCTTGAACTTGGCCAGTACAGCTTTCAAATAAATGAATATTTTGGGAATCCCAAGAAGTCATATCATTTTTATCAAGGCCTTTCATTGCATCAACAACGATAGCTGCATCTTTTACACTACGTGCTAAAACACCAACATGATCTAATGAGGAAGCAAATGGAAATAACCCATAACGAGATATCATTCCATACGTTGGTTTATACCCAACAATACCGCAATATGCAGCTGGTTTTCTTATCGAATCTCCTGTATCTGATCCTAAAGCATATGGAAATATACCTGCTGCTACGGCAGCGGCGCTACCAGCTGATGATCCAGCACACATTCTGGTTGGATCCCATGGATTTCTAACAACACCGGTATGTCCTGTTGTCCCGGTACCACCCATACCGAACTCATCTAAAACTGTTTTGCCAATTGGAACGGCACCAGCTTGGTTTAGTTTCTCAATAGAAGTAGCATTAAAGAATGGTATGTAGTCTTTAAGAGTATTGGAAGAACCAGTAGAAAGAATTCCTTTGGTCGAGTAGTTATCTTTTATTCCATAAGGAATTCCTGATAATAATGATTCAGTAATTGGTTGAGCTTTTGCTTCGTCTAAAATAGTAACAAAAGGATTATATTTATCTTGCATTTGATGGGCAAGAGTTAATGATTCTTTAATCAATTCTTGACTAGTAACTTTTTGGTTTTTTAATAACTCGTGTAATTCTTCAATTGATTTATTCATGTATTGCATAATATTCACCTACCCTACTATTTTTGGCACTGTTATTTCACTGCCATCGGTTTCGTCACTATTTGCTAATAAGTCTTCGATATCTACTGATTCTTCTGGAATGTCTTCACGTAATTCGTAGATAAAATCATCTAAACAATGTGTCATTGGCTCTACTTCGGAAATTCCAGGTATTTTGTTAATCAAATCAATATTTTGATCAATTATTTCAAATTCATCTAAAACCATTTTGTTTTCTTCAGGCGTTAAGCCAATAAGTAATTTATCAGCGTAATCATCGACCATTTCTTTTGTAAATTTATTCATTATTTCACCTCTATTTTTATTCCTAATTCTTTAAGTTGTAATGGTGTTAATTCACTTGGAGAGTTCATCATATTATCTGCGCCTGATGCGTTTGTTGGGAACGCTTGAACTTCTCTTAAATTTGGCTCATCTTTAATTAACATTAACATGCGATCGATTCCAGGAGCCATACCACCATGAGGTGGGCAGCCATATTTAAAAGCAGTAAAGATTGAAGAAAATTTTTCTTCAACTTCTTGACGGCTATAACCTACTACTTCAAAACCTTTGGCTAAGGAATCTAAATTATGGTTACGAATTGCACCGCTGGCCATTTCATTTCCATTACATACAAAGTCATATTGATATGCAAGAAGTTTTAATAGTTCATCTTTATTAGATATATCAGTAATTTCTTGGTGTGGTAAGCTAAATGGGTTATGGCAAAACTCAAGTTTATGCTTTTCATCGTCATATTCAAACATTGGGAAATCATTAATAATACATAATTCTAATTTGTTTGGGTCGATTAAGTTTAACTTACGTCCTAATTCATCACGAATTTGACCAGCAAATTTTTGAGCTATTTTTAATTTTTTATCTGCTATGAAAAATATCACACTGTTTGATTCAATATTAAATTTGGTAATAAGTGCTTGTCTTTCATCATCTGTTAAAAACTTATCAATTGGTCCTTTAAACGAATTGTCTTTTAGAAGAGTTAAGTAACCTATTCCTGGCATGCCTATCTTAGTGGCAAAGGCTACTACTTCATTAAACCAACTATTAGAATAATCACCAATATTTTTAACTACAATTACCTTAATAGTACTATTTTTAAATGGCCCAAATGTTGTATTTTTTAATACTTCACTAGCATCTTCAATAATTAAAGGATTTCGTAAATCTGGTTTGTCAGTTCCATAAGTTTCCATTGCTTCTTGATAAGGAATTCTTCTAAATGGTTTAGGACTTACTTCTTTATTAGTAAATTTGGTAAATACATCATAAAAAATATCTTCGCCAAGAGCTAAAATTTCATCTTCAGTAACAAAACTCATTTCAAAATCTAATTGATAAAATTCTAAAGTACGGTCTTTACGAGCATCTTCATCACGAAAACAAGGGGCAATTTGAAAATATTTTTCTAACCCTCCGACCATTAAAAGTTCTTTATATATTTGTGGTGCTTGAGGTAGGGCGTAAAATTTACCTTTAAAATTTCTAGATGGTACAACAAAATCGCGGGCACCTTCAGGACTAGAAGCAGTTAATATTGGCGTTTGTACTTCTGTAAATCCTAATTCATACATTTTATTACGCAAGAAATGTAATAAGTCGCTGCGCAATTGAAAATTAGCTTTTACTTGAGGGTTGCGCATATCAAGATAACGATATTTAAGTCTTATTTCTTCTGATGCTTCTTTACTAAAAGCAATTTGGAAAGGTAATTCGTGTTTGGAAAGATTTAATACCTCTATTTTATTAACGAGCATTTCTACTTCGCCAGTTTTTAAGTTTGGATTATATGTTTCAACACTTCTAGCTCTTATAGAACCTGTTGCTTTAATTACTGATTCTTTAGTTAAACCTTGAAATAATTTTTCATCATTGCTAACAATTTGTAATTTTTCAGTATTATCACGTAAGTCAATAAATAAGACGCCTCCATGATCACGAAAGTTTTCAATCCAACCACTTATGGTTACTTCTTGACCAATAAATGATTTATCAATCTCCACACAATGATGAGTATGATATATATTTTTTGTCATAGTTATTTTCCTTTCTTTTAAAATTCACAATTGCCGGGAGTGCGTGGATAAGGTATTACATCACGAATATTTTCTACCCCAGTTAAATAAATTAATAATCTTTCAAAGCCCATGCCAAATCCTGAGTGAACGCAGCCACCATATTTGCGAAGGTTTAAATACCATTCTAGGCCTTCTGTTGACATATTTAATTCTTGCATACGATTTAATAATTTGTTGTAATCTTCTTCTCTTTGTGATCCGCCCATTAATTCTCCTGCACCTGGTACTTCAAGATCAACAGCTGCTACAGTTTTTCCATCAGGATTTTGTTTCATATAAAAGGCTTTAATATCTTTCGGCCAGTTTTTAATGAATACAGGGCCGTTAAAGTATTCAGTGATGTATTTTTCGTGCTCTTTGGCAATGTCTTCACCATATTCTGGTTCAAATTCCCATTTGATTTTGGCGGCTTTTAAAATCTTAATTACTTCTTCATGATCAATACGCGTAAATTTAGAGTTTACTAAAGTAGTTAATTTATTTTTTAAACCTTTTTCCACAAAATTATCAAAAAAATCAATTTCGGCACTAGCATTATCTAAAACATACTTAACGACATATTTAAGCATATCTTCCATCGTATCCATATCGCCCTCAAGATCTGTAAAAGCCATTTCAGGTTCAATCATCCAGAATTCATTAGCATGAGTTTTAGTATTGGAATTTTCCGCTCTAAACGTTGGCCCAAATGTATATGTTTTTTTATAAGCTAAAGCGAAAGTTTCCGCTTCTAATTGACCACTTACGGTTAAATTGGTCATTTTACCAAAAAAATCTTTGCTGTAATCTGGTTTTTCTTTGATTTTGGTTAAATCTAAAGTTGTTACTTGAAACATTTCACCTGCACCTTCACAATCACTAGCTGTGATTAATGGGGCGTGGAAATAAACAAAATTATGTTCTTGAAAATATTTGTGAATAGCATATGCGGCAATACTTCTAACACGAAATACAGCTTGGAATAAATTAGTGCGTGGGCGTAAATATGCTACTGTTCTTAAAAATTCACGAGTGTGTCTTTTAGGTTGAATTGGGTAGTCTGCTGGACAATCGCCTAACAATATAACTTCTTTAGCCTGCATTTCAATGTCTTGATTACCACTGCTTTTGACAATTTGGCCAGTTACTTTTATAGCACTGCCAACTAAAAATTTATTAATTTCGGCAAAATTTTTTAAGTGATTATCGTAAACTACTTGAAGATGTTCTTGAGTAGTACCATCGGAAAAATCAATAAAGCCAAAAGTAGCTTGGCGACGATGATTACGAATCCAGCCTTCAATTGTAACTTGAGTGCCAATTTTTTTCTCGCTAAATAAATCTTTTAAATCCATATCTATTCTCCTTTAATATGTGATATTACTTTTTCTAATGGCAATTGTTGTTGTGTACTTTCGCGCATATTCTTTATTGTTAGGATTTGATTATTCATTTCTTCTTCACCAATGATAATAACAAAAGGAATATTTTGACGATCAGCAAATTTCATTTTTTGTTTCATGTTTTTTTCTTGGTAATAAACATCTGTTACAATTTTATTTTCTCTAAGCGTTGTAGCAACTTTTATGGCATATTTTAAACATTGTTTATCCATCGGAACAACTAAACATTCAATTAAATTATTATTTATATTAGGAATTAGGTTGGCTTCTTTTAATTTAGAATATAGTCTTGTTAAACCGATAGATATCCCAATACCGGGAAGATTTTGATCAGTATAATAACCAGTTAAATTTTCATATTTACCACCAGAGCAAATACTACCTAAAGATGGGTGTTCATCTAATATGGTTTCATAAACTGTTCCAGTGTAGTAATCTAGGCCTCGAGCTATTGTCAAGTCAATTTGGTAATATTCTTGAGGAATATTAAAATCTTTTATATAATTTATCGTTTGCTCTAGTTCATTAATTCCTGTACTAAATAATTCATTTTGTAAATTCATCTCTTTAAGCGATGTTATTATTTCTTCGTTACTACCTTTTATTTTAATAAAATTCATAATTTGCGTAATTTTTTCAGAATCGATATTTAATTCCTCTAATTCTTTAATTACATTATCTGAACCTATTTTTTCAATTTTGTCAATTATTCTTAAAATATCGGTAGAATTGTCATTTAATTTTAAAGAGTCAAAAAAGCCATTTAAAACTTTACGATTGTTGATACGAATAGTAAATTTACCAAAGTCTAATTTTTTAAAAACATTATAAATTACTGCTGGTATTTCAGCATCGTAAACCATTGATAGAGTTTCATTCCCTATAACATCTATATCACATTGATAAAATTCACGATAACGACCTTTTTGAGGTCTTTCACCACGATAAACTTTACCTATTTGATAACGTTTAAAAGGAAATATTAGTTCATTATATCTTTGAGCTACGTATCTTGCTAGAGGGACTGTTAAATCAAATCGTAAAGATAAGTCATTATCGCCCTTAGTGAAACGATAAATTTGTTTTTCTGTTTCGCCACCAGCTTTGGCTAGTAAGACATTGGAATATTCTATTACTGGGGTATCAAGTGGGAAAAAGCCGAATGACTCATATACTTCTTTGATTGTATCCATTATTTTGTTGAATTGAATTTGATCTTGGGGCAATAATTCCATCATACCTGGTAATATTTTAGGTTCTACTTTGTTTTTCATATTTATTCTTCCCTTCTCTAATAAAAAAGACCTAATAAATGTAAGGACGAATTACTTAATCCGCGGTGCCACCTTACTTTACTAGGTACTCTTAATATTTTTATCGCCTTATTATGCGTTTCTAATTTTGGAAAGTTGTTTTTCGCTTAAATACATATATGGCATTCGCAGCATCTAGCCTTCTCTTTTATATTTTTTTAAGTTACTCGTCTTTCATTAGAAAATACCTTGTTATTTTATCTTAATTTTTTAAGAATGTCAACTTATGCTTACATTTATTTCTTTTTTTATTAATTTGTACGTTGTTGAATCAAAAGTATATTTATCTACTTTATTCCCTTCTGGATAAGGAATGAAAATTGTAAAACTCGTTTCATTATCTTCTACCCAAAAAGCAGCAGAATTTATTTTTAGAGGATTTATATGAACAGTTATTGGTTCAATATTTATTTTTTGATTATTTAAGTCATATATTTCAATTTATAAGAAATTGTTGATAGTAATAAATTTATCATTGATATTTTCTAAGCCATAGGCTTCATCGACCAGCAATGGCGTATGTTCTGTATCCAAAATGTTATAAGTATATATTGTTTGATCGTCGATTTTTTTCTCTTTGACAATTTTAATATATAGTTTTTCGTTAATATAATAAGCATCTACTAATTGAGTATTAGAAACATATAAGTTTTCATCAAAATTAGTAATCATCCAGTATTTACTTTTAACTGTATATGTATTCGATTGTGTATTATATTTTATATAATCATAATTATATGGTGTACTTATTTTTACTTCTTTTTCTAAACTAATAATACCGTATTTATCTTGAGAGTTAATTACTATGTATTTATCTTTAATTCCTAAACCTTCATTATTGTTTTTAGTTGCAGCAACTATATCTTTTACTTGATAAACTATTTCATTTTTAGTGGTATCAACTATATATATAATGTGTTCGTTAGCTGATGAATCGTTAATAAAGACATAATTATTATATTTGGCCATTGGCAATTGTGAGTATCGTTGGTTAAAATTATCTTTAATAGATGTAGCAACATTACAACCTTCTTGAGAATTTTGACATTTATATGTATAAATTAGTTCGTCATTTTCGTAAAAATATAATATATCATTAATTTTGGATTGATGATTTGGATTATCGTAAATTTCGTATTTAGTAGACAAATCAGGATATTGAGATGCATCCTCTTCGGGTATTTCTTTCCTTTTAGTCCAAAATGGTTGAAATGTTATTTCTTCTAAATTAGAGCATTTGTAGTCACGGTATACATAGCCAAGACCATAGTATTCTGAAATATTGCCATTAGGGCATGAAGTAGTTACTTTTTTTATGGTAATAATAGGCTTTTGCTCTTTGTTTGCACGATAATAATCGATTAAAAAAATACTAGTCCACGATATAAAACTTATGAGAACTAAAATTTCAAAGGTCTTTTTAATTTTTTTTCTTCTTTTGCGATTCTTTAACATATTTATTCTCCTATTTAATATTTTAGCACAAATTTATTAAAGATTAAATAGCTTTTAATTTAATAAAAGATTTGAGTTTGAAACTCAAATCTTAAGATTTATTTATTTTGGGAATCAATTATTATAGTAATGGGTCCATCATTGGTAATATTGACTGACATATCAGCTTGAAATATTCCAGTAGCTAATGGAACATAAGCTTTGAGGCGATTGTTAAATTCTTCGTATAGTTGTTTAGCTTCTACACTGCTAAGTGCCTCAATATATGATGGACGATTGCCTTTTTTAGTATTAGCATATAGAGTAAATTGACTAACAGATAAAATACTTCCCCTTGTATCAAGAATGCTTCGATTCATAACTCCATTTTCATCATCAAATATACGAAGATTAATTATTTTTTTGACAAGATAATCTATATCAGCAAGCGTATCAGTTTGAGTAAATCCTACTAATACTACCAATCCATTATCTATTTCCCCAACAACTTTGTTTGCAACTGTTACACTACTGTGTTTGCTTCGTTGAATTACGACACGCATTATTTAATCACCCTTACTGCTTTCTTGACATAACTTAGACCATTTAATTCGTTAAGATAATTATTTAAATCATTGATATTTTTTAATTTAATAGTTATTTGGTAAGTAATAGTGATGTCATTTTCTTTTGTATTTATACTTTCAATATAAATATTTTTTAAACCGGCTTTGGTTATAATATCAGCTAGATAATTTTTGCCATTTTCGACTTCAATTTCTATATCGGTTAAATAAGTATTACTAGCACTTTCATTCCATTCTACTGGAATTGTTCTTTGTTCTAAATCTTTAATATTAGGGCAATTTTGTTTATGGACGCTAACCCCTTGGCCTTTAGTGACATAGCCAATTATTGGATCACCAAATACCGGCTTACAACACTTAGCAACTGTTACTAAAATATCATCGGTACCAGCCACAATTATGTCTTTCTTTAAGTTACGTTTTTCTTGTGGATGATTGCTAAGCATTACTTTTTCTAATAAAATATCTTGAACATTCTTTTTATCTTCCTGAATTATACTAATGATGTAAGAAGCTGTATATCTTAATGATCCGACAGCTAAATATAATTCGTCAGTTTCATTCATTTTTAATTCTTTTAATATTTTCTTTAAATTAGAGTCAGATAATATTTCATTAATACTTAACTTTTGACGACGAATTTCTTTTTCTAGTAATTGGCGTCCTTTTTCTATATAATTTTCACGATCTTGTTTACTAAAGAAAGATTTTATTTTATTACGAGCTTGACTAGTTTTTACAAATTTTAACCATTCTTTATTAGGATTAGATGTTGAAGAGGTATTTATTTTTACAATGTCACCATCTTGAAGTTGATGATCTAGTGGAACTATATTGTCATTAACTATAGCACCAATTGTAGTATCCCCAACACGTGAATGAATACGATAAGCAAAGTCAATTGGAGTACTCCCTAATGGTAATTCTACAACATCTCCTTTAGGAGTAAAACAATAAATATAGTCATTTAAAATTTCACTTTCAAGGTTTTGGGCAAATTCAAGATCCGATTCTTTATCATTATGAGAATCGATTATATTACGGAACATTTCTAATTTTTGTTCCATTATATTTTGAATTTTTACTGTACCTTTTTCTTTATAGGACCAATGAGAAGCAATACCTTTTTCGGCAATTTCATCCATTTCATAAGTACGTAATTGAACTTCAAATAAATAACCGTTTATACCAAAGATAGTCGTATGTAAACTCTGATACATATTGGATTTTGGCATAGCTATATAATCTTTAAAACGATTTGGCATTGGTCGATATTTAGAGTGAATTAAACCAACTGCTAAATAACAATCACTTTCTTTTTCGAGAAAAACTCTAAGAGCAAGAATGTCATATATATCGTTAAATTTTTTGCCATTATCCATTTTTTTATAAATGCTATGTATACTTTTTACACGACCTTTAATAGTAAAACTAATTCCGTGATCGTTTAATATTTCACTAATACTTTCCTTCATCTCTTCTAGAATGTTATTTAGTTCTTCGCGGGTACTTTCTAGTCGTGATTCAATATCGTGATATATTTCTGGTTTTGTGTAACGCAAGCATAAATCTTCTAGTTCACTTTTTATAGAATTTATACCTAATCTATGAGCAATAGGAATTAATATATCCATTGTTTCTTGAGCTTTGTGTTTTTGCTTTTCTGGTTCCAAAGCCCAAACAGTACGCATATTATGGAGACGATCAGCAAGTTTTATAAATAGAACACGAACATCTTCTGATAAACCAACAAGGACTTTGCGTAAATATATTTTAGAAGAATCTTTATCATCAGGCAATTCTAGACGATTAATTTTGCTAATACTAACAACTATTTTAGTTATTTCTTCGCCGAACTCTTGTTCTAGTTCTTCTTTTGTCGTATCGGTGTGGTTAATAGTTTCGTGAAGTAGCGCCCCTATTATTGTTACATAATCAACATTTAAATCGGCTAAGATATAAGCAACATTTAGTGGGTGGTTAATATAGTCTTCACCACTTAACCTTTTTTTGCCGGCATATTTTTTTTGACAGAAGTTATAGGCCTTAATTATTTGGTTAATTTCTTCAGAATTTGTAATATTAGGACTTAATTTATTTATCAAATCATCGATAGTTAAAATTGGGTTTAAATTTTTCATTATGATGCTCCTTTAAGTAGTAATTATTGATAGTGATTAGTTATGCTTTGACGAACTTTTTCGTCTAATACTTCATTATCAGCATATAAAATATCATTAACCATATCATGTAAGGTTAAATTTTGATGATTTTGCCATTTAGTTTCTTTTAAATAATTCCAAATATCTAGTTCGGTGATATATTTGAAATTATGAAAATGTAATTCTTTCTTTTTAGATTTTAAAGCTGGTAAAAGACGTTGGTATAGTTCGGCAACAGATTTAAAATAAATTTCATTCATAAAAATCACCTTTAATCAATATAAACTACATATATTTATTATATAACACATTTTGTATTAATTAAAGGAGAAGAAATGCGAAATAATAGATTTATTAGAACAACTTTTATTTTAATGGTTAGTGGATTTATAACCAAAATAATGGGAATGGTTATTAAAGTCCTTTATACTAGAATTATAGGTGAAGAGGGAATCAGTCTTTTTGCTTTAATAATGCCGACCTACTCTTTACTTTTAACATTTGCAGTTTTGAGTATGCCTTTTGCTGTTAGTAAGCTAGTTGCAGAAAATAAAAAAAGTAATAAAGCAATTATGAGTTCGGCTACATTAATTTTAATTTTCGTTAATATAATTATACTTTCAATTAGTTTTGGTGGTAGTAAATTCGTTGCTACTTATTTATTAAAAGATGCCCGGTTACAAGATTTAATAAAGGTTGCTAGTTTATCCCTTCCCTTTATTTCCATCACGAGCGTTTTAAAAGGATATTTTTTTGGTAAACAAAATATGGTACCTAATGCTATTTCAAATATTGTTGAGCAATTAATTAGATTAGGACTTATAATAGTTATATTACCTACATTTATTCGAAAAGGATTAATAGAAGGGGTTAAATTTCTATTACTAACAAATGTTGCTAGCGAATTTTCGTCAATTATTATTTTTTTGATTTTCTTGCCCCGAAAAAAAGAAATAAAAATTACAAATATGACATATTCTAAAGAAATCGGCTATGATTTATTAAATATTTCGATACCATCAGTTATGGGAAGAATAATTGGTAATATTGGCTATTTTCTGGAGCCCATAATATTAACAAATATTTTACTATTTATGGGATTTACTCAAAAACAAATTGCTTTGGATTACGGAGCATATAATGCATATAGTATCTCTTTATTACTCATGCCATCTTTCTTTATTGGTGCTATTTCACAATCATTGTTACCGGAATTAACTAGATTTAGAAGCGATAGAAATAATAGTATGGTAAAACGAAGAGTTTGGCAAGGATTATTATTTTCTGGAATTGTTGGGGTTATTTGCTCGATGAGTATTTTCTGGTGGCGAGAAGGTTTATTACAATTGTTGGTTGATACTAAAAGCGGTTGTGATTTTATTTTAGTATTAGCGCTTTTTTTCGTTTTATTTTATTTAGAAGCTCCCTTAACAAGTGCTCTTATTGCTTTTGACAAAGTTAAATTAGCAACAAAAATTAGTGTTAATGGCATTCTTATTAAGTTGATGGTCATGAGCATATTAGCATTTGCGGGATTTGGTGTTTGGGCTCTTGTATATGCGGAAATTATTAATATTTTTTATGTTGTTCTAAATAGTTTTGCCAAATTAAAAAGTTATCTTATTTAAGATAACTTACAACTTCAGAGAAATCTTTACGTGGTCTAGCTGGTGGTTCTTCGTTAGGATAGCCTAAAGCAATAGCACTTATTAATTCGTTTTCTTCGTTAGTCAAAGAATTTACGTAATCTGTTATTTTACGAATATAGCCTATCCATAAAGATCCCAAGCCATATGAAGTAGCTGTCAAGAGCATATTTTCGATAGAGGCTCCTATACTCATATGGGAAAAATATTCTTCTTGGGTATTGTATACCAATATTAAATGTGAACATTCACTAATTGCCCTAGAAGTTGGATTGGGATGGCCTATATTTTTTGTTAGTTCTTCGGCAATCTGATTTTTTATTTCTTCACTAACAACAATATATTTCCAAGGCTGTTGGTTTTTAGCGCTAGGACTTAAGATACCGGCCTGTAAAATTTTCTCTAGCAATTCTTGCGAAATTTTTTCAGGCTTATAGGTACGAATACTTTTTCTTTTACTTATGCATTCTTCTACATTCATTTTTATCACCAATTATATTTTAGCATAGAAAATTAAATAATTAAATCTTTTTGCTGAATTAAAAATACTTTGCCACTTTTATAGAAAGCATAAAATACTTTCTCTAGAATTATGTTATTTTGTTTTAAATGTTTTTTGAGCCAATTTTCACTTCTCTTTATCTCTTTTAAAGTGCTCTTTTGAATTTCGCCATCTATAATTAAAGGCAATGGATAATTACTTGGAATTTTTAATGGGTTATACTTAAATATTGATAATTTACCATTGGATTCAAGTAATGCATATTCAACTTGTGAGATGGATTTAATTCCTTTTTGACGTAATTCTAAAAGTAAGTCATCTAAGCTATACCTTTGGCGAATCATCTCTTTATAATTAATTTGCCCTTTATTAATAATTAAGGAGGGTTTGCCAGTAAGAAAATAACGAAGTTTTTTCGATTTAATAGATGCATAAGCTAATAGTAACTCTATAATGACTAGAGAAACTATTGGCAAAATTGTATTAAATATTGAATCATTAATATTTTCAATACTGATTGCTACTAATTCAGCTATTAAGATAGATACTATTAAATCAATTATTCCTAATTGACCTATTTCGCGTTTGCCCATTATACGATAAGCTAAAGTAATAAAAAAGTAAAAGAATATTGTTCTAATTAAGACAGTTAATATTTCCATTTATAATCACCTGTTTTAATTATGGGTTAGTTCATATTATTTTAATCATAATAATATATTTTAATAGGTGATTTTATGAAAAATTGGAAAGCTTTATTGAAAAATGAAGGATTTTTTTGGAGTGAAATATTAATTATTGCTTTTTTTGTTAATTGTTTAAGTTGGTTTAGTTCTTTGGATTCTAAGATAATTACTATAATATTATTTGTAATAATGGGAGTTTTATTCTTGATATGGGGATTAAGAATTGGAGAAAAAACTGAGGATAAAGGTTTTTTAGCTGGTATTAAATTTGCTGGCTTAAATATTTTAGTAATGATCTTGTTAAGCTGGTTATTGTTTGGATTTGCCTTTTCAATATCTCAATTATTATATTATGTCTTAATTATTTTAATTACTACTGGTGGTGCTATTGTAGGAGTAAATAAGAAAAAGCCCTAAACTATTGTTAGTTGGGCTTTATTATCAGTTATTATAATATATGAATTTTCATTAAGATATTCCTTATTAACAGGATTATATATTTTTTCTAAATACTTTTTACTGTATAATTCCTTTAAATAAATTTTGGTATTAAGACATGCTTTTTCATTGTAGCAGCGTAGCGCTGCTTCTTCTATTTCTTTAGTCATTACTAGTAACTGCTTATCGTTATGTTCTTGACGAACGATTACAATTGTTTCAATTATTATTACTATAATTAAAATACTTAAAGTAGCGAGAATAATAAACTTATTACTTTTGAACATAATTTTCACCATAATAATTGCGGATAAATTCTTCGCGATAAGCAAGGAGTCTATCTTGTTTGATTGCTTCTCTTAATTCTTCCGTTAAATGAATTAAATAACGAATATTATGAATAGATAGTAGGCGTTGTCCTAATGTTTCATTGGCGACTATCAAATGACGGATATAAGCTTTAGTATAATTTTGACAAGTATAACAATCGCATTCAGAACTTAAATGGGTAAAATCAGCTTTATACTTGGCGTTTTTGATGTTTATTTTGCCATATTTAGTTAAAGCGTGACCGTGACGAGCTAATCTTGTTGGACTAACGCAATCAAATATATCAATGCCACGAATAACATTTTCAACAATGTCGATAGGGTCCCCTACTCCCATTAAGTATCTGACTTTGTCTTTGGGTAAATATTTAGTCGAATAAGAAACCATTTTATACATAGTCGGCTTGTCTTCACCAACTGATGTTCCTCCGATAGAATAGCCATCAAAATTCATCTTTACTAGTTCTTCAACGCAATGTCTACGTAAATCTTCGTATTCGCCGCCTTGAACAATTCCGAATAATGATTGACGAGGGTTACAATGAACTTTTTTACCACGTTCAGCCCAACGAATAGTTCGCTCAACACTTTGTTTAACGTATTCATAAGTAGCAGGCCATCCTATGCATTCATCAAAACTCATGGCAATATCACTATCTAGTTTATTTTGAATAGTTATTGATTTTTCGGGAGTTAAAAGTAATTTGTCACCATTTAAGTGGCTTTTAAACTTGACACCTTCTTCTGATATATCCTTGGGTTTAGCAAGGCTAAAAACTTGATAACCGCCACTATCAGTCAATATTGGTCCATTCCAATTCATAAACTTATGCAATCCACCCGCTTGATCAATTATGTCCTCTCCTGGTCTTAACCACAAGTGATAAGTATTAGATAAAATAATTCCCGCATGAATTGCTTTTAATTCTTCAACTGATAGTGTTTTAACAGTAGCAGCTGTTCCTACTGGCATAAACATTGGAGTTTCATAAGTTCCATAATTTGTTTCTATTTTCCCTAATCGGGCTTTTGTATCTTTTTCTTCATGAATTAATGTATATTTAATTTTCATAACTTAACTCCTTTTCCTTTCAAATTATAACATAGTAACTTTTAAATGAAAACTTGATTTTTTTTAAAAAAAGAATATAATAGTGGTTACAAAAAGGGGGATTTTATGGCAAATTTAGAAATATTAAAAGGAAAATTATATTCACGTGGTAAACAATTTACTAATTTTAGAAGTATTGATGATGATACCATAGACTTTTTAGATACTAACAGCCAGAGATTTAGAGACAATTTCGGGATTAGTATTGAATCTAATCAAAGATTAGATCTTTATATAAAAGCGTTAACTTTTTTAGGCTCGACGCAAGCTTCATTTTTATTAAAAAGTTTTGATGAAAGAATTTTATTTTTAATTAAAACTGTTGATCCAAATATTGAGCATTACCGACTTTTTTTAAATAGTGAAATTATGCCAATATCAGAAATTGAAAGTGAAGAAGACGAAGAAGTCAAAAAAAAGAAAAATACTATTCGAGCAATGCAGCTTAACATGTATAGAAAAAAAGTAAGAAATGCATTAGGATTTTTCGACGGAAAATTACTTATATATGAAAAAAAATATTTTGATAAATTCTTAAAAAATCATGAATTAATTGGCGATATTAGAAACGATTTTACTAAAGAATTATTGACAGTTGGAAATAATGGCACTGGATTAGAAGAAATTAGCAGTGAAGATTTTCAAAGAATAAATTCAAAAGTTATGGAATGGATAAGTATAATGGGTGAAAATGCTACTTATCAAGCTAGCGCTTTTCAATTACTTTTCCAATACAGGCTTTTAGGAGTAAATAGATGGTCTGAAAAAATATTATTTTTTGTTTTAGCTATCGATTCTAATTTAGATGCTTTACGTATTTATGAAGAAGAATGTTATTGGGATAAAGCTAAAAAAAGAATTATAGATAAATTAGGATTTTTCAATAAAGATTTATTAACTATTGAAAGAGAAATTGATAAAAATTTTTTACATTTAGATATTGGAGCGGAATGGAAATTTACTAAAAAAAATAGTGATTAATAATTTTATATTAATCACTATTTTTTTGATTTAGATATTCTTTAATTTTTTTTGAAGGTCTAATTAAATTTAGATTGCCATTATCATTAACAAAAATTAACATTTGATCTTTTTCTAAAGCTTGAGCTATTTTTTCGCAATTATGTTCTACTATTTCTTGATACAAATCTTTTAAAGGCTTTTCTATTTTTTGAGTGGCAGTATTCTCTCGATCATAGAATATAGCTCCTAATATTTGTTTAATTATCTCTACTAATTCTTCAGCAGTTAAATTACTACGAATATTGCGTATTTCAACTAATTTAGTATCTAAATAATTAACCCATAGATATTTGGCACCTATTTCATGTTGGTATTGTAAATATTCATCAAAATCCCAAATAAATTTAAATTGTTTATAGATATTTTGTTCAAAATACTTAGGATTAGCAATAAATAATGAAGTTAATTTTTTGTGAGCTTCTTGCTTGTCGGCAATGTCATATTGATTAAAATTAAGATGAATACCACAATCGTATTCTTTAGAAATATTAATTAATCCTTGTGAAAATTGGCAAACTTTCAATAGCTGAGAATAAATTTTATAAATTTCTTCAACTTTTAATGGATCTAAAACTATTTCAAAGCCATAG
>CALVJF010000001.1 GCA_944331885.1 uncultured Bacilli bacterium | reverse complement strand
ATTTTCAATCCAGTCTCTTATCCAACCGGAAGTAGTCTCAATATAGCGGCGCTCCAAATTATTAACTATTCCTTCATAAAAATCACTTTTAGTACGAATATTGCCATTTTTAGCAACATATTTAAAATCCATAACATCAGTAGAACCATACAATATTTTATCAAGTTTACCTTTTTCTAATTCACATATTGGTTTATCTAAATCAATTCCATAATGTTCAGCAACCGTCATCACTTCAGTATACGTTGTATTTTGATCTTGTGATAAAGTCACAATTCCTCCCTCACTAATACTTTTACTAGTATCGGGAATTAATAAATCAATCGCTATTTTTTTCTTAATACCTAAACCATTACATTCAGGGCAAGCACCCCAAGGTGAATTGAAAGAAAACATTCTAGTTTCTAATTCTGGTAAAGAATAGTTACAATGAATACAAGCATAATTTTCACTCATTAATAATTCTTCCCCGCCAATAACATTTAATAAAACCATTCCATCAGCCAAATTACAACTAGTTTCTATTGATTCAAAAATTCTACTTCGCTCTTCTGGTTTTACAATAACCCTATCAACAACAACTTCAATACTATCTTTTTTATTTTTTTCTAATTTGATATCTTCAGCTAAATCACGAACTTCCCCATTAACACGAACGCGGCTATAACCTTTTTGACGTAAATCTTCTAATACTTGAACATGTGAACCCTTTTCTCCTCTCACAACTGGAGCCATAATCTCTAACTTAGTCCCTTCAGGCATATCCATTACTTTATTAGTCATTTCCTCAATACTTTGACTTTTAATCGGCTCATGATGATTAGGACAATAAGGTACACCAATACGAGCAAACAATAAACGTAAATAATCATAAATTTCAGTTACAGTTCCAACTGTACTACGCGGATTATTATTAGTACTTTTTTGATCTATACTAATACTAGGACTTAATCCTTCAATACTATCAACATCAGGTTTACTAGTCCCCCCTAAAAACTGTCTAGCGTAAGCAGATAAACTTTCAACATATCTTCTTTGGCCTTCAGCGTAAATTGTATCAAATGCCAAACTACTTTTTCCAGAACCGGAAACACCAGTCATAACAATTAATGAATTCTTAGGTAATTCCAAATCGACATTTTTTAAATTATTTTCCCTTGCCCCTTTTATAATAATTTTATCCATAATTACACCTACTACTTTTATCTTAACCATTTAATTAAGACTTAAAACATATTCTTTTTAAAATCACAATGTTTACAAAGTTCTTCAACTTTTTGATTACTTATAAAGCCATTTTTCATTTTTAAGAACTTTTCGCTACATATTATATCATTTAATTCTTCTTTGTAAATATTACCTAATTTAACATCACCATTGCTATCTAAACAACAAGGAACTATATCACCATTAACTAATATTCCTATATGATGCCTTGTTCCATAACAAGTACCTTTTTCACTATAAAAATCATTAGTTAAACTTGGCCATACAAATTCCTGCATCGTTTCGTAAAAAATATTATCTTTAATTTTACAAGACATCTCACCAGTTATTCTAGTTCCAAAATAATTATTAATTTTTTCGATAATAATATCTTTATTTACATTTCTACTCCACATTCTTAAAGAAATAAATGTTCCTTCCTCAGCCAATTTATTACTTACTTCCAAAATATCTTTCAAATAATCATCTAAAGACTTATTAGCATTTTCATTAAAAGAATGTAAAGAAATATTTACTTGTCTAATGTTTTTACAATCTTTAATCTTTTTAATTAAGTAACCATTAGTTGTAATATTTACAAAATAATTTTCACTAGCTTCCCTAATAAACTCTTCTATTTGTGGATGCAATAAAGGCTCGCCCATTATATGAAAATATAAATATCTTGTAAATCCTTGTAACTTATTTAATATGATTTTAAAATCTTTTAATTCCATAAACATCTTTTCTCTTTTATTGCCAATGCAAAATTTACAATTTAAATTACAATTATTAGTGATTTCAATATAAACCTTTTTAAATTCCATAATTAACACCAAAATAATTATATCATACTTTTGTTCGATAAACAACAATTTTACATCTTGCAAATAAATATTAATTATTTTATAATATAATTATAAATTATAAAAGTAGGTGAATTTATGAAAAATCTCAAAAGAATTCGTCAAAAAAGAAATATTACTCAATCAAAACTAGCAACAGATTTAAATATTAAACAAGAATCAATTAGTGCTTATGAACAAGGAAAATCATACCCTAACATTGAAACACTTATTAAAATAGCTGACTATCTAAATACATCAATAGATTATTTGCTTGGTCGTATAGAAAATGATACTCCTATTAAAGATTTAAATATTAAAGAAATGAATCCTAAAACTTATCGTATCTTAAACAACTTTATTATGTTAAATGACGCTAAAAAAGATGATGTTATTTGGTATAGTGAAGCAATTAGAAAAAAATAAAAACTAACTTTAAATCGTAAAGTTAGTTTTTCAATTCACGTCTTTAAGTTGTTTTAAAATTCCTTTTACTTGCAATGGATTTTTACCAGATACTACATTTAAAAATTCTTGTTTCGTCATAAAATCACATTTAAAATCATCTAATTCATCCTTAGCTATCATTGGACACTCTATCGAATCAGCATTTCCTCCAAGATACTTATTAATTGATTTTAAAAATAAATCTGCTTCCATCATTGTTATTCCTAAATTTTCATCATATTTAAATACTGGTTTATCAACAAGCGAATCCCCATCATTAATTGCTTTTATAACTTCTTCTAGATTAGTAATACCATATACACCATACAAATCATTTTTCGAATAGTCATCATAATCAGACCTTTTCAAATATTTATTTCCATAATCTAGATGTAAAGAACAAAGTTCATCGACATTTACTTCGTTAACAGATTTTTTCAATTTAACATCATGATATTTTTCTCCATCTTTAGTATATAAAAATAACAAACTAGATAGATATGTATGTATAAAAGCATCACTTCTAATCCCTTGACTATCTGTATCTGTTTTTAATATGGTGTCTTTTCTTACTCGATATCCTACATAATAGTTACTAACGGGCATATTTTTTAAAAACTTATCAAACATTACTTACTCTTCCTCTCTTGAATAAAATATGTTACATACAAAGATAATTTCATTGGTACCAATTTATTAAAAAATAAAGCTATTTTCATTCCTAAAGAAGGAACAATAACTAACTTGTTTTTCAAACACCCATCAATTCCTCGTTTGGCCACTACATCACTTCTTTGACCTTTCATTAAAAAATCACCTTTTGCCACTTTATTAAACTCAGTTTCTACTGGTCCCGGACACAAAACACTAATATGCACATTACTCTTCATTCTCTTCAATTCTTCATAAATAGCAGTACTAAATCTTAAAACATAATTCTTAGTTGCATAATAAGTATTTAATCTTGGACCTGCCATAAATCCCGCACTACTCGCAACATTTAAAATTCTTCCTCTATCCTTAGCTACAAAATCTTTTAAAAATAATTTCGTTAAAATATGCAATGCCTTAATATTTAAATCTATCATTTCTAATTCCCGATTTAAATCAGTTTTATAAGTCATTCCAAATAAACCAAAGCCGGCATTATTAACCAATAAATCTATACTTTCATCTTTAGTTAATTCATATAACTTATAAACATTATCAATTTTAGCTAAATCTAAATCTATAATTCTGACATTATTTTTCAACTCTTTACTTAATTCCTTAAGCCTTTCTTCTCTACGAGCAACAATAACTAAATCATACCCCAAACTATCTAAATAACGAGCTATATCTTTACCAATACCACTACTAGCACCCGTAATTAATGCTTTCATATTATCACCAACTTAATCATAACACAAATTTAACCAAAGAAAAAAGACTTTCGTCTTTAATTTCCTTTTCTTTCCAAATAATCTAATAAAGATGGTAACATTTGTTTCTTTCTTGATACCATACCATCTATATATACTCCTTGGTTAATTTTATCAATTTCATAAGCTTCGCTAACAATACTTTCAGCTTTTTCATTGTAAAACATATAAGAACCATTTTTTATAATATCGGTAACAAATAATAAGCTTACACTATACCCTAAGTTTTCAGTTAAATTATTTAAAATAGCAATAAACTTATCTTTATCTTTTTCAATTTCTTCAAAATCCATAGTCATTACTTGAGAAATACCAATATTAGAATCATTAACTTTAAATGTTTTAAAATCTTGATTAAATATTTGATCACAAGTCATTCCTTTAACAGAAGATCCAGCTTTAAACATTGCCATACCAAACTTTTCAATATCTACATCAGCTATTAATGCCAACTTTTCAGCAACTTGCTTATCTAATTCAGTAGTAGTTGGTGATTTAAATAATAATGTATCTGATAATATTGCCCCTAACATTAAACCAGCAATATGCTTTGGAATCATTACGTATGATTCTTTAAATAGTTTATAAATCAAAGTACATGTACACCCAACCGGCATAGCTCTAAAATTAATTGGGGTATTTGTTCCAATAGTACCTAAATTATGATGATCTACTATTTCTAATATTTCGGCTTCTTCCAAACCATCAACACTCTGTGCACTTTGGTTATGATCAACTAAAATTACTTGTTTTTTCTCATAGTCATTGGCATCAATTAATCGAACCATTCCTACGCACTCGTCATTCTTTTTAACAACAGGATAATTTGTATGACCATATTTATTAGTAGTATCTAAAAAATCATTACGATAATCAGTTAAACTAAACTTAATTGGATTTTTATTGATTTCTACACTTTTAATATAATTAGCAAGTCTTATTTTATTAGAAGTTTTATAGGAATAAAAAGGCGTTGAAATTACATTAACCTTATTTGCAGTAGCTAAAGATACAAGCTCATCTGATAAAATATTATTACCTACTAAAATTATCATTTTAACTTTTTTATTAATTGCATGCTCCAATATTTGATAACGATCTCCAACAATTAAAATATGCTTATTTTCCAAATTAATCTTTTCTGTAAAAGAGTTTACCTTATATGTAGCAGCCATAATAGTACCATTAATCTCTTCATCAAAGCGTAATATTTCCTTAGCATCTAATACTTTTAAAATATTATCATATGAAGTATTTAAACGCGTGACTTTACCTTCTATTAAAAATTTAGCTATTTCCTTTAAATTGACATATCCAACTAACTTTCTTTTATCATCTATTAAAGGAATACCTGTTACATTTAAATCATGTAATTTTCTAAAAGCCTCTTCAATCGAAACATCTTGGTTAAGAATAGCTTTTTTATTATAATTCATATTTCTTATTTGAACTTTAACATCATTTAAATATGTAGGCTCATTAACACCAAAATAATTCAATACAAATTTAGTCTCATTATTAATATTTCCTAAAACCCTAGGTTGTGTATTCATTCCTAAAGCATTTTTTAAATATGACAAACTAATACTTGCACATACTGAATCCGTATCTGGTTTTTTATGTCCAAAAACAAAAGCTGTTTGCATCTCTAATCCCACCTTTACAATATTATAACACTTTTTTTACAATTCCCAAGAAGATATCAAAGTTTTAGGCATCTTATTTGACAATTTAAAAACCAAATCACGATCAACTAAAACTATTGGATCTTTTTTAAACCAGTCAGGCAATTCCTCTGGATTACGAATATCCGCATCATGATAATCATCTAAATATCGACAATTTCTTTTAAAAGACTCTAATTTTATTGTATCCATTGAATAATACCCTAACTTTGCTAATTCTTGATGAAACAAATTAAATAAATCTATACTTATTCCCTCTGCACCACGCTCTAAATATTTTTGCACTTCTAATGCAAACTTAACATGACCAAATCCATCGCGTAAAATTATTTCTTCCAAATTTTCAATTGTTAAAAATAAATCAGGACATATTATTGGTTCATATGAATGTTTCCTTAAACTCATTTTCAAAACATAATCACCTATTTTAAACGTTTTAGCACAGCCACCTCCAGGCAATAGCCTAAAGTCTTTACTATGACTTAAATCTAAATATTTTTCGGTAATAGACCCCAATTTTTCTCCTAATCCATAAGCAAATGCATAATCAGTCACAATGCTCGCTCCAGTCATATAGACACTATATAACCTATTAAATTCTTTAACTAATTCAGAATTAATATGCTGACCAAATTTATTTATTAAACCAATTTTAAAAGTTTTGCTAGTTAAAAATAATCTATCAGCATCATCAATAAATTCTTGATTCATCCCATTTCCAACTAATAATTTTGCTAAATCATTACTTTTATAAGTTGCAATAATATAATCCTTCAATTTATTGTATTCTTCGTCAAAAACACCACTACTTTTAAAAAGTACCGCTATTAAAGACAGATCAGGCTCAGAAACAAGCATTGGCTGAATATAATACTGATCATTTTCATCATAAGGCTTTATTATAATTTCTTTTAAATCGGTCACATAATCATAATATTTTTCTGGAAACTTTCTAATCATTTCCTGTAACATAATTGCTCTAACATGCATATTAGAATGTTTCAAAAAATATAAAATATCTTCTTCCTTATAAGTTAAAACATATCCCAACAAAATCCTTAAACAACTATCATTCAAACTATTTGCTAATAATCTTAAAATTTCATAACCATAATCTAAATACATTAATCCACCAACATAATCTCCTTGATTAACTATTTCTGGATGCTTTTTTATATAGTTCATTACAAAACTCTGATAAACAGGATTATCATAAACTAAAGCAAATAATATTTTAGAATAGCCTCTACTAATTAAATTTTTATAAATAGTTGCAACTATTTCTTGATAGTCTTCTCTCTTACGAACATAAGAAATTAAATTACCAAGTTGATTCTTACTAATATCTTTTAAAAAAGCTATTTTATTTTTCTTTAATTGATCTATATAAAAATCAAACATATACAATCCCCCTTTTTAAAGGAAACATATTATATCACTAATTACTTTTCATTTCAAATAAGATATCTCTTAATTCCATTGCCCTTTCGAAATCTAAATTTTTAGCTGCATTTTTCATTTCTTCTTCAATCTTTATCATTATATCTTGTTTTTCTTTTTTACTTAATTTTTCAGTATTTTTAGTACTATTATCAACTTCATTACTAATTAATTCCCTAACCTCTTTTATAATAGTTTTAGGAGTTATTCCATGTTCTTGATTATAATGTTCTTGAATTTCGCGACGACGCTTAGTCTCTTTAATTGCTTCGGCCATTGCTTCGCTAACAGTATCAGCGTACATTATAACATGACCATTTTGATTACGAGCACAACGACCTATAGTTTGAATTAGGCTTCGTGTACTTCGCAAAAATCCTTGCTTATCAGCATCTAAGATACAAATTAAACTTACTTCTGGAATATCTATTCCTTCACGCAATAAATTAATTCCAACTACAACATCATATTTACCTAATCTCAATTCTCTAATAATCTTTAAACGCTCTAAAGTTTTAACTTCACTATGTAAATAAGCAACTTTTATATTTAGATCTTTTAAATAATTAGTCAACTCTTCGGCCATTCTAATTGTTAATGTAGTAATTAAAACTCTTTCATTTTTCTTTATTCGATCATTAATTTCTCCAATTATATCATCAATTTGTCCTTCAGTTGGACGAACATCAATAGTTGGATCCAATAGACCAGTTGGACGAATAATTTGTTCTACAAACTTATGATTAGTCTTTTCTAATTCATAATCACCAGGGGTTGCTGAAACATATATAGCTTGATTAATTTTTTTCTCAAACTCTTCAAACTTTAAAGGTCGATTATCTAAAGCTGAAGGTAATCTAAAGCCATAATCAACAAGTGTTTGTTTACGCATTCTATCTCCATTATACATTCCTCTTACTTGGGGTAAAGTAACATGTGACTCATCAACCACTAATAAAAAATCATCCGGGAAAAAATCAATTAAAGTAGCTGGCGTTTCACCTTCTTCTCTTAAAGCTAGATGTCTTGAATAATTTTCTACTCCATTACAAAAACCTGTTTCTTTTAACATTTCCAAATCATAATTTGTTCTTTCTCTTAAACGTTGCTCTTCAATTAATTTATTATTATCTTTTAAAACCTGTAATCTTTCTTGCAATTCTTTTTCTATTCTTCGAATAGCTTCTTGCATTTTTTCATCACTAGTAACAAAATGACTAGCCGGAAAAAGACTCATCGTTTTTTTCTCCTGTACTACCACACCAGTAACTGGATCAAAAGTATATAATCGATCAATTTCATCTCCAAACAATTCTACTCTTATTCCGTGCGCCCTTTCATTTACAGGTATTATATCAATAACATCTCCTCTAACTCTAAAAGTTCCACGATGAAAATCAATGTCACTACGTTCATAAGTCATATCCACTAACTTATTGATTATATCATTTCGTTTCATCGTTTCTCCAACAGTTAAAGTTAACATTTTATTAATATATTCTTCTTTTTCGCCAATACCATATATACATGAAACGCTTGCTACAACAATAACGTCACGATTATTAATTAAAGCACTAGTTGCACCATGTCTCAATTCATCAATTTCATCATTAATTGAAGCATCTTTTTCAATATATGTATCACTACTAGGTACATAAGCTTCTGGTTGATAATAATCATAATAACTTACAAAATATTCTACATGATTATTTGGAAACAATTCTTTAAATTCCGAATATAGCTGCCCTGCTAAGGTTTTATTATGAGCTAACACTAATGTTGGTTTATTAACTTCTTTAATTACATTAGCAATCGTAAAAGTCTTTCCAGTTCCAGTAGCTCCCAATAAAACTTGATCACGTTTACCAGCTTTTATTCCCTCTACCAATTCTTTTATTGCTTCTGGTTGATCACCGCTAGGTTGATACTTTGATACTAATTCGAACATTTAATCACCTCATAACAAATCTGATTCTATCATTTATTCTAAGATAAAACAAGGAACTAGTCCTTGTTTTATCTTCCCCCAAAACTATTTATTTAATTCTTTTAAAAGCTTATCACGAGTATTAATTGCCAATTCACATAACTGAGTTGGCTTTTCAATTGCTACAAATGTTAATCCCAATTCTTCATTATTAGAATTAGATAACTTAGTCACAATACCACTTTCATAATCAAAATTATCTACATTAAATACAACATTTCCATAACCATCTTTTTCTTTTGTTACAAATATATCACTCATAATTTGCAAATACACAAATATTAACTTATTTTTTTCATAAACCATAGCTCTTCGATCAGTCATACAATAATAAGAATCTTTATAATCTTTTTTGGCTAAAAATATTCCATAAATTAATGCATAGCCAAATATTAACTCAAAAGTAACACAAAGAATAGAAATTAGTAAGATTACAATAATAATTTCTCCCAAATTTTGATATTTATTTAAAGCAAAAATTATCATTCCCACATGTAAACAAATAATAGCCAAAAACAAAATCCCATTAAATAAAAAATTACTAGAAATCTTCTTATAATTACACTTACTCTTATATATTATTTTTTCACCATTTTCTAAAAAGTCTTCAAAATTAATCACGACATACACCAACCTTCATTTTAAACTTACCATTACGCCAAAGTTTAATCAATATATACTCTCGGAACCCTTTTACCAATCATACAAATTACTTCATAAGGAATAGTATCCAAATACCTAGCAACTTCTTCAATATGTTGTATATCTTTTAATATTAAAACACTATCTCCAACTTTTACTTTATCATCAACTTTAACCATTAACATATCCATGCATATATTTCCAACAATTTGATATCTAACATTATTAATATAAACATAGCTTCCTGTATTTTTTCTTATAATACCATCAGCATAACCAATAGCAACTACAGCAATTTTTTCTCTTTCTTTAGCTTGATAAACTCCATTATAACCAACTGTTTCTAAAGGATTTAGCACCTTTAATTCAATTACTTTACTATACAATTTAAAAGTAGATAATAAATTAAGTGATTTATCACTTGTAAATCCATACATAATAATTCCTAACCGACAACCATTTGCAAAATCAAATTTAGGATAATTGACCAAAGTTTCACTTTGAGCTATGTGAATAATTTTGACTTTATCCACACTATTTACTATCTCTTTAAATTTCACTATTTGTTTATTAGTTAAATCCTTACTATTAGCTGCGTATATATGAGTATAAATTCCCTCAATATTTACATCATTATTTCTTAAATAATTATAAGTTCTAATAAAATCATCTTTTGTCTTTATTCCTAAACGATTCATACCCGTGTCAATTTTTACATGAACTGTTAACTTCTGTAATAATTCTTTTTCTATTTTCATTACATATTCATAATCAGGAATAGTTATCGTAATATTATTATCAATTGCTACATTCAGAAACTTAGTATCAATTATTCCTAAACATAATATTGGTATATCTTTAAATTCTTGACGAATAATTAACGCTTCCTCTAGTGAAGAAACAGCCAAATAGTTACAACCACCATCTATTATTGCTTTGACGACTTGGTTATCAAAATGTCCATAAGAATCTGCTTTAACAACACCTAAATAATATAAGTAATTATTATATTTCTTTATAATTTTAGATACATTTTCCCTAATATTTCTAATATTTACTTCAACATAAGTGCCTCTATAATTAGTCATAATAATCATCTCAATACAATTTTACTCTAAATACAAAATAAAAAAAAGTACTTAAGTACTTATTCTTTAATTATTTTACCAAGCTCTTCTTCTAAAATTTCTGGATTACTCGCTATATATTGCGCTAAATTCATTGACTTTACAAAATAAAACCCATCCGCTATTCTTTCATCTAAAGTTGCACTTAAATCTACTAAAGTTTTTCCCTTTTCCTCTCTAATCAATCCAATAGTTATAATAATTGAATTAGTACCATAATTATTTAAATGATGATAACAAGAATCACTTTTTATACTTCCTAAATTAGATAACAACAATGTACTATAGTTAGGATCAGTATCTGTAAAACTAGATGGTAACCAGCCATGATAATCCAACCATTTTACAAATTTAGCAAATATTCTTAACAGCCAACGTGGCATTCTAGTAATTACTTTTAAAGTTTGATCTAAATCGTTTGTCCCTTCTTTGCGAACTTTAAATATATCTACTGCCATTTTTTTTGCCAACTTAACTCCATTATCTTTTTTATCAATTTTCAATACTATCATTTTTTCTTCAGCATTATCACTCATTTTATCTTTAGCAGCAAAAGTCACAGAAACATAATTTCTTTCATAAATTCTATGCCCTTGTACAAAACGATTTAATAAATTTCTATTGTAAAGAACTTTTACCAATAAAGCAGTTAATGCATGAAAATATGTCATTTTAAAATCTAATTCCTTATTTTTAGTATCAACCCATTTTTTTAACTCGGTAATATCAATTAGTTGACTTTTGTATACTTCAGACTCAGTTCTTTTTTCCATTAAATAAGGCATGATTGCATGGATTGCATCATTCGGCTTTATATATCTTCCATCTTTCCTATCTTTACTCATTACTACCCTCCAATTAATTCTAACACTATCTTTTCCAACTTAGCATTTGCCTCTTCTAAAGACATTTCACCAACTTTAAACGGTTTTCCAAATTTTATTTTTAAATTTTTGCTACGAAATTTATAATCTCCTACTATTCCAAAAGGAATGATTGTCGCATTAGTTTTCTTAGCCATTGAAACAGCACCATATTTAAACGGCAACAATTTAGCTTTAGTCTTATTTCTAGTTCCTTCAGGAAAAAGACCAATAGCTCCCCCACTTTCTAACACTTCCAAAGCTTTATTCTTGGCATTAGAATCATGAATACTTCGATTGACGGATATACAACCAGTTGCTTTAAAAAACCAAGCCATTTTTCCATCAAAATATTCTTTCTTAGCCATATAATGAATAATCCTTTTCGTTGCAATAATTACCAAACATTGATCCATAATATGCTTATGGTTTCCAACTACCACAATTGGTCCATCTTGTTGCAAATATTCTTTATTTTCTATTCTAGGATTATAATATAATTTAAATATTGGACTTAATATTGGTTTAAACACCTTATAACCCCACTCATTTAATTTCTTACTTTGCTTCATTATTTTTCATACTTTCTTCGTTTTCTAAAGTTTTATAATCAATTTTATTATACAAAGTTTTTGGAAGTTCATCTCTAAACTCAATATATTTTGGCTGAGAATATTGAGCCAAATTTTCCTTACAAATATCTCTAATCTCTCTTTCAATTTTCTTAGAAGGTTCTCCATCTAATACTACAAAAGCTTTTGCCACACTTATTTTATACTTATGAGGTACCCCAATCACACAACACTTTTTAACTAAAGGATGTTTCTCAATTACTTCCTCAATAACACTAGGATAAAGATTAAAGCCACTAGAAACAATCATTCTTTTCAATCTTTGGGTAAAATAAATAACCCCATTTAAAGCAATATATCCAACATCTCCAGTATGCAACCAAATTTTACCATCCTTATGTTTTTTCAAAACTTTATGCGTTTCTTCTACATTTTCCCAATAACCCATCATTACTGTCGGACCATTTACACAGATTTCTCCTTCTTCACCATAAGGCAACTCTTCAGTTGTTTCCGGTTTACAAATACAAAAATTATTACCTATCATTGGGATTCCTATTGAACCAGGCTCGTTTGTTCCATCAAAAGTATAAGCAGTAGCTGCAACACTTTCTGTCATTCCATAGCCTTTAGAAATAGAAATACTTGCTCCATGAGTACGTAAAAACTTATTCATTTTTTCTTCCATACTTATTGTTAAATAATCTCCACCACTAATAACATATTTCAAGCAAGACAAATCAACATCCTCGAAACGTTTATTACTCAACATTGCTTCCCATAAAGTAGGTACTCCAGCTATAACGTTTGGTTTATATTTTTGAATAATATGATGAAACCTTTTTCCATCAAACTCCGGAATTAATATAACTTCAACATTCAAAGTTAAAGGACAATGAACGCAAACTCCTAAACCAAAGCCATGAAAAATAGGCAATATTGTCATAATCTTATCTTGTACTCTAACATTTGCCACATTTAAAGCACATTGTTGAGCTTCAGCATTAAAATTGTAATTACTTATCATTATTCCTTTTGACTTGCCAGTAGTACCACCACTATGCAAAATAATAGCCAAATCTTGAGACTTAACATTAATCTTCTTTTGATTACGATATCCTCTTCCTAAATTTAATAAATCACTCCAAGATATATAATCTTGATTTGTCATTTTCGGCTTTTTAATTTTTAATCCTCGCGTTAATTGATAACCAATACCTAACATTAAAGGCATTGACTCTTTAACTGATAATAATATAGTTTTATATACTGTTGTTTCATCTAAAAAATCACACACTTTTTCATAATTAGCATCATATAAAAATAACACTCTTGATTTATTATCTTCAATATAAGATTTAATTTCATTAGCTGCAGATAATGGATGAATCATATCAGCAATTGCTCCAATTTTATTACAAGCATAAAAAGCAATAACTGCCTCTGGCGTATTTGGCATACAAATACTAACAACATCGCCCTTTTTAACCCCTAATGACAATAATCCTCTACTAATTAAATCTATTCTTCTTAACATTTCTCCATACGTAATTCTATTACCAAAATAATTAAGAGCATAATACTCTTTGTTATCTATTGAAGATTCCATATAATTATAAATAGACTTATCAGTAAATTTAATTGCCCTTTCCTCTTCAGAATAATACTCTAACCATGGTGGTTCATCACTATACTTTTTAAAAATTCTTGTCCATAATCTTTTAATTAGACCCATTGCTATTTCCTCCTTAAAAGTTCAGTAACTTTATTACTTAATAATTTATTTTCTTTTATTAAATCATTATTAATTTTATATGGCTTACTAAAAACAATTTTCAAATCATTAATAAATGGCTTATATTTACCGGTTATTGCAAATGGCACAATGCACTTTGCAGTATCATAAGCCATTTTAACCGCCCCCATTTTAAAAGGCATAATTATATCTTCAGTTCGATTAATAGTACCTTCTGGAAAAATTCCAATTACTCCATTATTATTTAAAACATTACGCGCAACTTCCATAACCTCTTTATTTCGTTTTGAACGATCAACAGGAATAATTCCCATATTTAAAAATATATACTTTTTTACTCCTTTACATAGTGAATCTTTTGCCAAAAAATGAATATTTCTTTTAGTTGACGATATTAACAACAAACAATCAAGATTATTTGTATGATTACCAGCTAATACAATACCATCTTTTTTAGGAATAAATTCACTACCTATTATTTTGGGATGATATATCAATTTAAATAAAAAAGTAATAAAAGGCCTAACTATTTTATACAGCCATAACTTTTTCATTACATTCCTCCCTATATAATTATATCACATTATCAACTAAAACATTATTATTAACTTTAAAGCACAAAAAAAGCTACTTAAGTAGCTTAATCTCTATTTCCACCATAGACCATTAATAATCTTAAAATCTGTAAAGCACTTGCAATAACTCCTGCCACATAAGTCATAGCAGCAGCTCCCAACATACTTCTTACACCTTCAGCTTCTCCAGCACTAACTAAATTCATTTTAGTTAATAACTTCTTAGCTCTATTACTAGCATTAAATTCAACAGGCAATGTAACTAATTGAAAAATTAAACCGCAGCCTGTTAAAGCAATACCCAACATTATCATATCAAATGCTTGCAACAATATTCCTAATAAAATAATATAATAAGATACTCCTGTTGCAACGTTAACAACTGGAAAAATTAATGATCTAAAGCGCATATATAAATAACCATCTTTGTCTTGAAGAGCATGACCAACTTCATGAGCAGCTATTGATACAGCAGCTATAGTTTCGCCATGAAAAACATCAGAAGACAAACGAACTACTTTACGACTAGGATCATAATGATCAGTTAAATTCCCATTAACTTCTACCACATGAACTTTTTCTAATCCGTTAGCATCTAAAATTTTTCTAGCAACTTCAAATCCACTAATTCCTTTCGAATTTTTAACTTGTTTATATGTATTGTAACTTTTATAAACACCCCACTGAGCAACAGCTGGTATTATCAAAATTACAAGTAATAATAATAAATCCAAACTTATCCTCCTTACAAAATATTTCTTTCAGCCAAAATAGTACGTAACTCATCAGCTTTATTAAAGTCTTTATTCTTACGATAATCTAACCATTTGCTATACAATTCTTTATCTTCTTCACTCATCACATATAAATCATATTTTAAACCTAAAATTTGATTTACAAGCATTATTTTATCATAAATTTCTTCAATATTACTATTATTTCGTAAAGCAACATTTAAATCTTTAATCAAATCTATTAAATAAGTAATTAAATTAGGAGTATTGAAATCTTCATCCATAATTTCATTAATTTTTTTATCTTCTTTAAGCTCTCCAACATTTAAAGAATTTACTTGTATTACTAAATTAGCCTGTTTTAATGCATTATATATTTTTTCATCAAGTACTTTTGCTTCCTTAAATACCTCATCCGTAAAATTAAGCGGTAAGCGATAATGCGTTTTAAATAGAGCCAATTTTACAGTATTAGCGTCGTGTTCCTTAATAAAATCTTTAGCTAGTATAAAATTACCTAAGCTTTTACTCATTTTCTCACCATCTAAATTAATATGTCCATTATGCATCCAATAATTTGCCAAATAATTATCGTTTAAAGCCACACTTTGAGCAATTTCATTTTCATGATGAGGAAATTTTAAATCAACACCACCCCCATGAATATCAATTTTACTTCCGAAAATACTATTAATCATAACCACACATTCCGTATGCCAACCAGGAATTCCCATTCCCCAAGGTGATTCGAATTGTTCTCCATCTTCTGTACGACGCCATAAAGCAAAATCCAAAGGGCTTTCTTTTTTTTCATCAACTTCAACTCTTGCCCCACTTCTTAACTCTTCAATATCCTGGTTAGATAACATACCGTAATCTTTAACTTTAGAAACGCGAAAATAAACATCCCCATCAACTACATAAGCCATATCTTTTTCAATTAATTTCGTAATAAAATTATATATATCTTCCATATGATTAATAACTCTTGGACGATAATCTATTTCTCCACAGTTAAAACTTTTTAAATCATTTAAATACGCCTCAATAAATTTATCAGCAACTTCTCTTTCAGTAATTCCCAACTCTTTAGCGGCATTTATTATTTTTGGATTTACATCGGTAAAATTACTAGCATATTTAACATCATACCCCAAATATTTAAAATAATTATAGACCATATCAAATGTTATAGCTGGGCGCATATTTCCAATATGAACATAATTATACACAGTAGGTCCACAAACATACATTTTTATTTTTCCTTCTTCAATTGGTTTAAATTCCTCTAATTTATCCGTTAAACTATTATATATTTTCATTTTAATTCCACCTTTCAATATTTAATTTTATTTTCTAAATTAAACATCGATAAAAAATTAATTTTTTAAACATAGTTTATCACTTCCACAATAATTGTATCAAATTATTTATTTAAAAGCAAAAAGCTTATAATTAATTATAAGCTAAAGCATCAATTTCTATTTCCTTAATTACTTTCTTTACATTTCTTAATCCATATTTTTCATAATTACATTTTTTTATTACTTCTTCTATTTTAATTTTATCTATCATTGTATTTTTTTCAATAAAAGTTAATACCTCTTTTTCAGTTATATTTTTATAATATAAAACCCGATCAAAACGTCCTAATAATTCAGGAGTAAAAAATTCTTCAATTTCGTTATTAATTCTTTCTTCAAATCCAATTCCCTTTTTCATACCCAAATTAGAAGTAAAGAAAATCATTGTATTGCTAAAATCTATTTTTTCTCCTAAAGCATCAGTAATATAGCCTTCATCTAATATTTGTAAAAATAAATTCAAAACTCTAGGATGGGCTTTTTCAACCTCATCAACCAAAATTATTTTAAAAGGATTCAATTTTATCTTTTCAAATTCAAAATTATCATTATAACCAACATAACCTGGAGAAGAACCAATCAACTTTGTAATTCTACTTTCTAAATTATACTCACTCATATCTAAGCGCAAAAAATTATCTTTACCAAAAGTATTGGCAATCAACTTTACTGTTTCAGTTTTACCAACACCAGTATTTCCCAATAGCAACACTGATAAAATCTTATCAAGATTTAACAATTTATAATTAACTAATTTAATTAAAGCTTCTTTTACATCGTCTTGACCTATTAAACTTTTTAAATTGTCCTTTAAATTTTTTATTATTTTTGTCTGATTATCTAATATTTTTACTCCATATTTATTTTCAACTACTTCTACAATATCAAAATACGTAATCTTATTTTTTCTTTTTTTATAAGAATTAATTTTTTGACTAATATTTTCCGCCAAAATATAATCATTATCCTTAATCGCTACTTGTTTAGAGAATTCTAATTCTTTCTCCTTTTGATTATTATTAACCTTAGCACAGACTAAATCTAGCAATTCTATTGCCTTATCAGGATTTACACGACTTTTTAAATATTTACTACCTATTTCAACTATATTTTGAAGATTAACTTTTGTAATTTTTACATTATGAAATTTTTCATAATCGTCCTTAATTCCTTCTAAAATCTTTAAAGTAGCTTTATCATTCGGTTCACTAATTTTAACTATATCAAATCTTCTATCTAAAGCTTTATCTTTAGCAATATATTTATAATATTCCCTTTCGGTAGTGGCACCAATAACTTTTATTTTCCCTCTGCATAAATATGGTTTTAATATTTCCGCAGCATTAACGGCACCTTCAGCACCACCACAAGTTACAATTCCATGAATTTCATCAATAAACAATATTAAATTGTTTTCTTCAACTTCTTTTAATATATTAGTAAATCTTTCTTCAAAATCTCCTCTATATTTAGTACCACTAATTAAATTACCTAAATTTAATTCATATATCTTCGTTCCTAACAATTTGTTAGGTATTACGTTATTATCTATCCGTCTTGCAAGTTCTCTTACAATGGCAGTTTTACCAACACCTGGCTTCCCAACTAACAAAGGATTACACTTTTCTTTTTTTAACAAAATATTAATAACCTCTTCAATTTCTTTATCTCTTTCCATAATTTGACTAACGACACTATTATTTAGTAAAGTACCAACTTCCGCTAAAACTTCTAAATGCTTTTTAATTGTTATTTTTTCTATAACACTTTCTATATCAAAATTCATTTTACGAAGTATTTGAATTGCAATTCCATCGTTAGACTCTAACAATGACCACAATAATATTTTAGTAGTAACTACTCCATCATTATCCAAATCAGCCTTATCTATTGCCCCCTCAATAACTTGTTTTAATAAAGGAGTATATAAAACATATATACTCCTTTTTTTAGCTTTACCAATCACACTTAATAACATTTCTTTAAAAGAATCATAAGTTATTCCTGAATTAACAAAATATCTATTTAAACTTTCATCATTTTTTAATAAACTTAGAAATAAATGTTCTGTTCCAACATATGGATGTAATAAATTAAACATTTCTTCTTCAGCATCTTTAAATACCTTACATATTTTTTTATCAAATTTTTTAAACATTAATATCACCTATTTAATATTATGCTAAAAACAATCCAAATTTAATCAAAAAAAAGTAGATACTTTCGTATCTACCCAAGTATTAAAAATACTAATACTAACGCTACTAATAATCCTAGAGCAAATTTCCATATGTATTTTAGCCATGAAGTGTAGGAAATATCACAATAATTAAGACCTGCTAACAACAATAAACCAGTAGGTACAAGGAATTGTGCAAATCCATACATTGAAGTAACAATTAGTGCTGAAGTATTAGCATTATCAACAAACATTGTTCCAACAAATGCTCCAATCAAATATCCCAAAAAGCCTGGATCTGAAGAGAAGAATGCTCCCACAAGTCCAATTATCATAATAATGATAATACTATAACTTTCAGTGATATTAGCTAAGCCATATACAATATTATTTACAACTGGTAACCAATTACAATAAACAACTAAAATGTGTGCAAAAGCGTAAAGAATAGTTGGTACCAACATCTTTTTCATACCTTCGCCAAAATACTTAATTGTGTCATCTAATTTGAAACCATAAGTTTTAGCAATTACATATGCGAATATTACTAAGTAAATTGAAATTATAACAGCATTCCATGCCCCAAATTCATAAGAAGTTCCAAGTAAATTTCCAAATAAAGCAAATTCTTCACCATTAATAACAAGAACCAATTCACTAGTTAACCAATTATGAAAATCAGTAAATATAGTTGCATCAGTTAAATCGCTCCAATTTGTATAACCTAATATAATAAAAATGAATAATGACACCATAATTGTAATTAAAGGCCATTTTTTATTTTTAACTTTTTGATTTCCAAATTTAGAATATAGAGCAAAAAATGCAACATAAGCAACCACAAGAACAATACCTAATAATGCCATAGGATTTAATTCAATAAATCTTGACAAACCAAATGTTACAAATATAGCGCCTAAAAACAATGTGACTACTGCAACTGGAACAACGCTAGTATTATTCGTTTCTTTTTCAGGTACAAAACGATCTTCAATCAATAAAGGCTTTTGTTCTTTATTATTAATACGCATAATAGCAAACATATTAATCAAAACATACCCGATAATCATAATAACGACATGAGCAGCCAAATTGGTTTCCATCGAAGCACCCATATAGTCATACAACATATCCAAGCCAAAACCAGTATGAGTAGTACCTAAAATACCAACCATAATTGCACCAAAAGTAGTACTAAATGTCACAAACTTATCATAATTAGCTTTATTCATTACTGAAATAACAAAAGGTATTAATATAATTAATGGTGTAACTTCTAAGAATACACTAGCTAATAAAGTAAATACTAAAGAAGTTATTAACATTGCAATAATTTTATGTTTACTTACAAACTTAGCTAACTTATTTACAACTTCTTCGTAAGCAGTAGTTTTACTTACAACTCCATAAAAACCTCCTATTAAAATCAATAAAACTATAGCTAATAAAAAATAATTAAATGTGTATATACCACCAAGAAAGAAATCAATTATTCCCAACTTTGTTGTTGTAGTTTCTATTAACTCAGTTCCTTCAAGATATCCAGCAGGTATCACCCATGTTAAAACCATTACAAACACAGCAATAACTGCTAACATCTTTAACATTGCATATGGATTTGTTTTTCCATCTTCATGTGTAGCTTTTTTGCTAAACAATTTCATCATCTTACCTCCCTATAAAATTATACCACAAAAAAAAGAAAAAGATATATTTTTCTTTTTAAATAGGGGGCTTAATATAGTTTTGCTCCCGCTGGAATATGATCATCAACTATCAAGCAATGTAATTTTTCCACTCCGTCTTCTTGATGAACAGCAGAAATAATCATTCCACAAGAATCAATGCCCATCATTTTACGTGGAGGCAAATTAGTAATTGCAATTAAAGTTTTGCCAATTAATTCCTCAGGTTCATAAGTTTCATGTATACCACTTAAAATAATTCTATCAACACCAGTTCCATCATCTAAAACAAATTTTAATAACTTATTACTCTTTGGAACTGCTTCACAATTTTTTACTTTAACTGCTCTAAAATCTGATTTTGAAAAAGTATCAAAATCCACAAAATCCTCAAATAAAGGTTCTATTTCTACTTTTGAAAAATCAATTACTTCATCTTTTTTTTCTACAATTGGAGTATTTTTCTTAACATTATCCACCTTATCAAGAGGTTTCATAGTTGGGAACAATACAACTTCTCTTATTGTTTCACTATTAGTTAATAACATAACTAATCTATCAATTCCCATACCCATCCCACCTGCAGGAGGCATTCCATATTCTAAGGCTTCTACAAAGTCTAAATCCATTTCATTAGCTTCTTCGTTTCCTAAATCCTTCTCTTTCAATTGATTTTCAAATCTCTCATATTGATCAATCGGATCATTTAATTCAGTAAAAGCATTTGCATATTCTGAACCAATAATAAACAATTCAAAACGTTGTGTAAATCTAGGATCTTTAGGATCCTTTTTAGCTAGTGGACTTATTTCTACTGGATGACCATATACAAAAGTTGGTTCAACAATAGTTTCTTCCACATACTTTTCAAAGAATGCATTTACAATATGACCATAAGCAAAATGTTCTTCTACTTCAATATCATGTTCTTTAGCAAGCTTTAATGCATCTTCAAAGCTCATATTGTCAAAGAAATTAATACCAGTCTTTTCTCTAATTGCATCTACCATATGAATTCTCTTAAAACCAGGAGCTAAAGAAATATTATGTCCCTTAAAAGTAACATCATATGTACCATTAACTTCCATCGCAGCATTACTAATAATTCCTTCAGTAATATCCATCATTCCTTGCAAATCACTATAAGCTTTATATAACTCGATAGTAGTAAACTCTGGATTATGTTTCTTATCCATTCCTTCATTTCTAAAAATACGACCTATTTCATAAACTGCATCCATACCACCAACTAATAATCTTTTAAGTGGTAATTCTGTTGCAATACGCAAATACATATTAATTCCTAAAGTATTATGATGTGTAATAAAAGGTCTAGCAGCAGCTCCTCCTAAAATAGTTCCTAAAATAGGTGTTTCAACTTCTACAAAGCCTCTCTCATCCAAATAATGTTGAATTGAACGAATTATTTTTGGTCTTGTAAATGCAACACGGCGAGCATCCTCATTCATTATTAAATCAACATATCTTCTTCTATATCTTTCCTCAACATCACTAAGTCCATGAAACTTTTCTGGTAATGGCTTTAATGCTTTGACAAGATGAATATATTCACTTGCTTTAACTGTTAATTCTCCTGTATCAGTACGCATAACATTACCTTTAATTCCAACTATATCCCCAATATCACTTTTCTTAAACAAATCATAATTTTCTTCACCAAGATCATCTTTTCGCAAATATATTTGTATTTGCCCATACTTATCTTGGATATGCATAAATCCAACTTTACCTTTACCACGTTTTGTCATTATTCTTCCGGCTATTACTACTGGATTTTCACTTTCCTGCAATTCTTCCTTAGTTTTCCGTGCAAATTCTTCCTTTATTTTTTTAGAATCACTAGTTACCTCAAATCTGCTTCCAAAAGGATCGATACCTTTAGCAACAAGATCTTTTAATTTTTCTCTTCTAACTAGTTCTTGTTCACTGAATTCTCTCATTCTTTCCACTCCTTAACTAAGTATTTTAATATAAAACTATATAAAGATTTATATTATGTACCTAGAATACTACAATATTCCGCAAAAATAAAGTATTTATTTACATTTTACATTTATCTATTATAATTTAATTAGGGGGATGTCTATGTTAAAAATATTAATTAAAAAGAACATAATACTTATTATTTTCTTAATTATCTTCATTTTCATTAATGCTTTTTTAATTCTATCTCTTCCAGAACAAATGAATTACATTTTAACTAACACTATGACATCCAAAAATAACTTAATAATTAATCATAGTATTAAGATGATCATAATTACTTTCTTAATAATAATTTCTTCATTAATTATGAACTATTTTTCAGCACGCATTAGCGCTCAAATAGCTAGTCAAATACGTGAAGTATTATTTCAAAAAGTAATAGCTTTACCAGAAAAAGATTTTCAAAAATATTCTATATCAAGTTTTATTACTCGATCTACATCTGATATTGCCCAAATTCAAAATACTTTTAATATTGGCTTCAAAAATCTAATCTTTGCTTTAGTTATAGCACCATTTGGAATAATAAAAATAACTCAATTAACAACAAATACGTTATTAAATTTTTCAATAATTATCAGCATTTTTTTAATAATTATCTTTCTTGTAGTTCTTTTATTAATTGTCACTCCTCAAGTGTTAAAATTACAAAAATTACTTGAGCAATTAAATTTGCGTACTCGTGAAACATTAAATGGTTTATTAACAATTAAAACATTTAATGGCGAAAAATTTGAAATAAAAAAATATCAATCTATAAACAAAAATTACTCTAATTTAGACTTTCATATTAATAAATTAATGTCATTATTAAACCCTTACACTACTTTAATAATCAACATAATAACTATAGTTATTACCTGGTCACTACTAAAATCTTCAAAATCCCAAACTGAACTATCATTAATATTAACAACATCTCAATATACAATTCAAATAATATCCGCTTTTTTAACTTTAATAATTCTTTTTATACTTTTTCCTAAAGCAAAAGTTTCATATCAACGCATTAATGATATTTTAAATATCCCCTTAAAGCATAACAAAACTAAAATAATTAAATATGTTGATAACTACCAAGTTATTAACATGTCGTTTACTTATCCAGAAAATCAAAAACCAACATTAAAAAATATTTCCATAAACATTCCTCTAAATAAAAAAATAGCTATAGTTGGCCCTAGTGGTTCTGGGAAAAGCACTTTGCTAAAAATTCTAGCCAATACCTACCCAAATTATCAAGGATCTATCACAATAAATAACTATGAATTAAATAATCTCTCACAACAAACAACTAATAAAATTATTTCTGTCATTCCGGCAAAATCATATATTTTTCAGGGAACTATTAAATCAAACATTAAAATTGCTAACTCGCAAATTAATAATAAAGAAATTCATCAATTAATGAATGTTTTTCAACTATCCGAATTTAATGATCTCAACTACCATATTGAACAACAAGGTCAAAATTTATCTGGAGGTCAAAAACAACGTCTAGCATTAGTTCGTGGTTTTGCTAAATATGCTAATATTTATCTAGTAGATGATATGTTTAATGGATTAGATAATATTACCATTAAAAAGATATTAAATAACATTGATATTTTATTAAAAAACAAAACTTTAATTATAGCCTCATCATTAATTAAACCAATTAAAAACTTTGACTTAATTATCCTTATGAATAATGGAAAAATAGAAGCGATAGGACAACATCAAGAATTATTAAAAATACCTATTTATAAAGATTTATATGAAAATGAGGTGCAATATGAAAACATTTAAAAAATTATTTTCTATTTACCCTCAATCAAAAAAATATTTCACTATTGGAATCTCGTTATGCATTATAACTAGTATCATTTCAATAGTTACCCCCCTCCTCATAGCTAAAAGCATTGATAATGCAATTTATAACATAAAAAATAAGAATGTTATTATTACTCCCTTAATCACCCAAAATGATTCTAAAATATGTACAGAATATTATTTATGTCCTCAAATTAACAATAACTTAGTAATTATTAACAACAATAAACCTGTAATGAATTACTTATTAATCGTTTTAATTTTATTCATTTTAAACGCTATATTGGAATATTTTCAAAACGTATCCCTCTATCATTTAGCGCGTAATATCACCCAAAAATTACGCCAAAAAGTATACAATAAAATTCATAAAATCCCAATCGCTCAATTTAGCAAAAGTACCAACGGTGAAATTATTAGCCTTATTACCAACGATATAGAAGCTATTAATATATCGTTAGCTAGCGATTTATCTGAGGCAATTTCGGCAATTATAATATTCATTGGAATTTTAATAGCAATGCTCAGTATGAATTTTAGTCTTTCACTAATAATATTATTTACTATTCCTATAAGTTTTGGCATTTTATTAATTATCCTTCATAAAAGTGAAAATATTTTTAAAATAAATCAACAAAATTTGGCTTCATACAACTCTTTAATTGAACAAGCGTATTCAGGACATAATATCATTTGCTATTACAACGCTGAAAAAACTTTTATCAAAAAGCAAAACTATATTAATATAGAGCTTCAAAAAAGTTCTTGGAAAAGTTCTTTTCTAGGCAGCTTAGCTTACTCTTTAACTCAATTCATTAGTAATATAACATTTATAATTACCTGTATCATCGGTGCCTTTTTAATTATTAAAAGCAAAATATCTTTAGGTCAATTACAAGCATTTATAACATATACCAAAAATATTAACGAACCATTATTAAATCTTTCTTCGCTATCTACAACCCTTGAAACTATTAATGCTGCCACCAAAAGAATATTTGAATTTTTAGAACTTACTGAAGAAAAAAAAGAATTAAAAACAAATTATTCTTTAAATGGATTAATAGAATTTAATAATGTTTCATTTTCTTACAACGAACAACCAACATTAAAAAACATTAATTTTAAAATTGAGCCCGGTGAAAAAGTAGCCATTGTTGGTGCCACTGGCAGCGGTAAAACAACAATAATCAAATTACTATTAAAATTTTATCAACCAAGTAATGGCTCAATTTCAATTAACAATACGAATATTCAAAAAATAAACCGCCACAACTTACGCGATAATATAAATGTTATCATGCAAGAACATTGGTTATTTAACTCAACAATAAAAGATAATCTTATTTATAATAATAAAATAAAATTAACAAAATATATAAAAAAAATAAAAAGATTACCAATATATAACACAATCCAACAATTTCCTAATCAAGATAACTACTTAATAAACGAAAATGCTACTAATTTATCATTAGGTGAAAAACAAATTTTAACAATAGCTCGCGCCACACTAAAAACAGCTTCAATAATTATTTTAGACGAAGCCACTAGTAATCTAGATTCATATACTGAAAAAATAATTTCAGAATCATTGTTAAAACTAATGCATAATAAAACTGTAATCATCATTGCTCATCGCTTAAACACAATTAAAAATGTTGATAAAATAATTGTTTTAAATAGAGGAAAAATAGTTGAAATAGGAAATCATCAAGAATTAATCAACAAAAAAGGTCATTATTACCAAATGTATAATGACCACTAAAGCACCTTATAAGTGCTTTTTTTATTTTCTCAATCTATATCTTTCATCAGGATCCAATATTTTTTTACGCAAACGTATTTCAGTAGGCGTTACTTCTACATATTCATCATCTTCAATAAATTCCAAAGCTTCTTCAAGCGTGAATATTTTTGGTTTAACTAACGCTATAGCATCATCACTACCACTTGCACGCGTATTTGTTAATTGTTTATTTTTACAAGGATTTACATTTAAATCATTATCACGATTATGAATACCAACTATCATTCCTACGTAAACATCTACCGCTGGGCCAACAATCATTGTCCCTCTTTCTTGGAGATTCCATAAAGAATATCCTAAAGTTTTACCATTTTCCATTGAAACTAAAACACCATTTTTACGACCACTGATATGACCTACATAAGGTTTATAAGAATCAAAACTTCTAACCATTATACCTTCGCCTTTTGTATTAGTAATAAAAGCACTACGATATCCAATCAAACCGCGAGTAGGTGCCAAAAATTCCATATGAGTATAATTATCTTCTGTATTATTAATAACTTCTAAAATAGCTTTTCTTTCTTGTAAATCATTAATAACAGTTCCAGAATAATCAGCCGGACAATTTACAATCACTCTTTCAAATGGTTCACATTTTACACCATCAATTTCTTGAAACAAAACTTCTGGTTTAGAAACACTTAACTCATAACCTTCACGACGCATATTTTCAAGTAAAATTGATAAATGTAATTCTCCTCTACCAGAAACTTTATAACCATCAGCATTTGGTAATTCCTCAACTACTAATCCAACATTAGTTTCCAACTCTTTATCTAAACGATCTTTAATATGTCTATTTGTTAAAAATTTTCCACTTTTACCAGCAAATGGCGAATTATTTACCAAAAAGTTCATTGACAATGTTGGCTTTTCAATTTCAATAGGAGGCAATGGATCAATTACATCTTTAGTACAAATTGTATCACCTATTGAAATATGACTACATCCAGCCACAATAACAATGTCCCCATAATAAGCTACATCCTTAGCAACCTTCTTTATCCCTTCGTTTACATATAACTTCGATACTCTAAAAGAAGATACACTTCCATCATTTTTAATTAAAGATACAGTTTCGCCATCTTTTATTTTACCTTTTGTAACACGCCCAATTCCTAATCTACCAATATAATCATCGTAATCCAATGTTGATATTTGTAATTGTAAATTATCATTTTCATTACCTTCATAAGGCTTAACTTGTTTTAAGATTGTCTCCAATAATGGCTCTATAGAATTACTATCTTCATCCATAGATAACTTAGCAATACCATCACGAGCAATACCATAAACTATTGGAAAATCAAGTTGTTCATCAGTAGCATTCAATTCAACAAATAAATCAAAAGTCATATCGACTACTTCTTGAACACGAGCATCTTTCTTATCTATTTTATTAATAAATAAAATAGGACGTAAATTTTGCTCTAATGCTTTTTTAAGAACGAATCTTGTTTGAGGCATAGGACCTTCAGCACTATCTACAATTAATATAACTGTATCAACTGTCTTAATAATTCTTTCAACTTCACTACTAAAGTCAGCATGTCCTGGAGTATCAACGATATTAATTTTATAATCTTTATAACGAATAGCACAGTTTTTAGAATATATTGTAATTCCTCTTTCACGCTCTATATCGTCACTATCCATAACTCTCTCTACGACTTCTTCATTAGCACGAAATACTCCATTTTGTTCAAGTAAAGCATCAACTAAAGTACTTTTACCAGCATCGACATGGGCTACTACCGCAATATTAATAATTTTATCCATTAAAATCACCCTTTTTAATTAAAATACTCTTACAAGACTACAACATTTTTAACAAATTTGCAAGACAAAATTAAAAAAGCTATATTTACTATAGCTTTCGATTTACATCCCAATTAACAAAATTAAATTCCAATTCCTTATTTAAACGTTCAACATAACTATAGTTAGCTTCTCGAACTACATCACCACGATAATCTACAACTTTTAAAACTTCTGAAGATTTATCAATAATCGTACTATTCGTAAAAATATAAAATGCTATCTTATCAGAATTAACAACACTAATTTCAGTTTCCCCATTTCGTGGAATATTTAAAGTCAAATAAGAAAAAGCTCCTCTAATATTAGATCCTATATTAGCGACAATATATCGTAAATCCTTACTTTTTATATCACATAAAGTATTAGATACATCCAAATCAGCCTTTATCATTTTATCAACAAAATTATCAGCATTATAAGTTTTAAAATAACCAATTATTGAATTCTTAATTATAATTTTTTCACTAATTGTCTCTAAATCATCTAAAATACTAACTAACGAAAGTAAAAATTCCTCTTGACTATTAAAATTTATATACGAAAAAATTCTTTTTATATTTTCTGCCTCATTAAAAGGTAATATCTCACTAACTAAACTATAACACCTTTCCATTATTTTATTAAACTCATTATTAATACTTAAAATTGACAATAAATCTTCTCCAGTTTTAATCTTATAATCATCAATATTTATTATCATATTTAACAAATCATAATATTCCGAATTTAAGATAATTAACTTATCTTGAGCCACTACATCTAATTTATTATATAAATCTCTTAACTCGGCAATATTCTTATCTACATCATTAAATCCACTACTTAAATCTAGTTCTTTTCTTTCTTTATAAGATTTAGCTAATTCATTATAGTCGCCATCAAACTCAAAGGCATCTTCCAAATAAGCATATGTATTAAAAATATGCATATTCTCATACATACTATATTTAGCTACAATTTTATTGAAGTATAGATCTTCATAATCATCAGCTAATTTAACACTTTTAAATTTTCTCTCAATTCTTCTAAACTTCTTAGCAATATTTTTAATTCCTTTAAATAAAGATTTTTTATTTATAATTTTTTCCATATAATCAAGCTTAAGATTAACTAAATTTTGTTCATTTACAACATCATTTTTAACCCTCATAGCGTTAATATAATCATCTTTTAACTCCAGTTCCATGCATAAAGACCATACTTTTTTCAAAAGAGTTACAAATTCTTCATAAGTATTATCTCCAACTTTATATTGATTAAGCGTATCCTTTAGATTATTTTCTTTAGCTACATCAAAACTTATACTTATCTTTTTAAATTCAATTTCTTCTATATTTCTATCAATGTTTAAATTATTATAAATATCTATCCGTTTTTGTAATAATTTATAAGACTCAAATAACTCATCTAAAGATTTATTTACACTATCGATATAATCTAATATATATTCTTTGACTTTCTTATAATATTCAAACAATCTTTCAATTTCGAAAGTAATTCTTTTTATATCAGAACCTTCTAATTCTTTTTTTATATCTTCATCAAATTTATCGATATTTACCATATTTTCATAAGTAATTTCTTTACCATTATGTATAAAAAAATAATTAGGATTTTCTTTTTCAAAGTTATCTATTTTTAAATATACTTTTTTCTTATTACCAAACTCTTTATACCACTTTAATTCCTTAAGAAACATATCCAAATCTTTCTCGGAATTAAATAATTTATATCGCTCTAAAACTCCATAATTAATACTATTAAAAGTATATGCAACACCTAAGTCATTGCCTCTTCTATACAATAAAGGGTAATTAGACTTTAAGTCAAAACCATTATCTTTAAAAATATCAATTGCCTTAGTAAATTCTAACAACATAGCCACCCTCTATCATAAAGTTATTATACCACATATTGAATAAAATTTAATTAAATTATATAATTAGGTTGAAAAGAGGTACAAAAATGAAAATAGAAATTATAACCAATCAAAGTAAATCATTATTATCATCAATTATATTTTTAATAATTGGTGTAATTTTAATAACAAATGCTGATATTATTTTATCATTCATTTCAATAGTAATTGGCTCCATACTTTTAATATCAGGAATTATTAATATTTTTATTTATGCTCAGCGAAGAAAAAGCAATAACCCTTTTGCCAATCGTAGTTTATTTTATTCCATTGCTCTAATATTGTTAGGTATAATCTTTATCTTTTTTAGTGACATAATCGAAACTTCAATTCGTTTTATACTAGGCGGCTGGATTTTAATGAGTGGCATATATCAACTCATAACAGCTATTTCCTTATCCCATAAAAACACCAAATTTATTTCTTCGCTAATTGTTGCAATTGCTTTAATTATTTTAAGTATTTATGTAATTTTTACTGAAAATTTATTATTATCAAGTATTGGTATAATTATGGTTATTTATTCTATAATTGAAATAATTGGCTTTATATTTAATAAACGCAATTGCCGAACAATTACCCCTAAACCAGGAGAAACGACCTTAATTATTCCCGAAAAAAATAAAAAAATTAAAAAATAATATTCAAAAAACTGATACTAATATCAGTTTTTTAATATTCTCAATTAGTTTCAAAAACGATTTCTGCATCAACTAACTGTTTATACCTCTTAACCTTGATCTTCTTAGCAAATTCATCAAACAAGATTATATATATACCTTCCCATATTCCAACCCAACCTATTATTAAAAACAACTCTTCAATAACACCAATATTATAATTTCCTAAAAGATAAGCAAGCAATATTCCAACAATTCCAATGATTATTAATAAGAAACTTTTTAAATATAAAAACTTTGACATAATATGTTCTTCTTGAATATCAGCACTAAAATTTGATTTAATCATTTCAACAAAGTTTTTCTTTTCGTCATTTGTTAATTCATAATTAGCAAACACTTTTAATCTTATCTTATCCTTAATAGAAAAACCCTTTATTTCATCTAAAATATAATTATACAAACTTTCACTAAGTTTATTTTTATTGTAATTATTTATATAAGTCTCTCCATTATCTAAATCTATTATTAACTCTATCATATTATCACCATAATTCAATTATAACATACTTTAGCCAAAAACTGACAAAATAGAACACATATAACTAAATTATAATATCGGGTTGGATTATATTATTTTACATATAAATTAAAAAACAAATCTTATTTAAGACTTGTTCTAATTGAAATTTTATATTAAAGTATATTTTTATCCACATGATCAAAATCAACATTAATAGAATGATTTTCTTCAAATATTTTAATAGAAATAATGAATTTCGCATATTCATTATCTACTTTCTCAACTATTCCATTAAAACCATTAAAAGGTCCATCAACAATAGAAACATTATCTCCCACTTTAATATTTGTTTCTGCATATTTTTTTGTTTTAACTTTTACAGGTCTTAACAAAACTTTAAATACCCTTTCAATACAATTTTTTTCAACTTTAACTGCCTCTTTATTATTAAAATAATATTTATCTATCATATATCTTACATAATCTGTTACATATCTATTTTCTAACAAACTATTAATATACTCTTTTACATCCTCTCGTTCCCTATGTTTTCTTAATAATTTCAATTGTTCTGAAATATTATCTTTTGATTCTATTAATTCATTTAAACTTTTTTCTTCCATATTTTCCTCCTATATTTTAAAAACCTGATTATCATTTAAATCCACAATATCATTGAAAATATCCTTCCCTTTTTCCCTATTTTCTGTATGAATAATTATTGTTTTATAAGGTTCAATTATTTCGTTTATTTTTTTCATCGAATTTATATCTGCATGACCTGAAGTATGAAGTTCTTTAAAATCTATACCCATATTTTTTATTTCATCGATAAAATTTATTAACTTTTCTTCTTTTTCTATATATCCATGCCACATTGAATATATTAAACATGCATTTGTTATTAATCCTTTTTCTTTTAATTTCTTGATATCTTCTAACATTGATACTTTTACATTCATAGAGTATCTTTTTCCAAAGAATGAACTAGTATCAAAATCCATATATTCACTTTTAAATTTATCACCTTTTAAGGAATATCTTAATGGTTTCCACACAAATATTCTTTTATAATCTACTTTTATATTCATATTAATTACTTTGTTTAAAGAATAAGTAAATAAATCTAAAATGTAGTTC